>DASSGT010000183.1:0-2867 GCA_035693345.1 Puia sp.
GTATGAGCAAGCGAACTGGTACGGTCATTCAGCATGATCTGAAGAGAGGCCGATGACTTTGCCAGGTTTGCCATGATTGCAGAAAAATTATTTTTAGTTTGTGGGTCGAACATCTTGGTAATCTGCAGGATCAGTGAATCCAGCGAACTCAGTGTTTTGTCGAGGTTTTTCATAACCGGAGCAAGCCTGCCCTGGACTTCCGAGAGAAGGCTGCCTTTGTCTTCAGTCATAAGCGTATCACCATCCTGTAACAAATCGGTAGCATCTCCCTTATTAATAATGATATTGGATGAGGTAATCAGCCCCGACTTAATAACCGCGGCGGAGTTTTTTGGAATGTTTACGTCCTGTTTCATGCTGATGGTGACCAGGATGCCGTCAATATTTGGATCCGTTGCTTTGATAGCATATACACTTCCTACATTCAAACCTTTAATACTAACAGAATTTGAGAGTTCAAGGCCATCCACGTTTTTGAAGATCGCGTAGATTTTCTTGCTATGTGAAAACAGGTCCTTTCCCTTCAGAAAATTGAATCCCAGGATCAGCAGCACGATGGCTATCGACGTCAGCGCACCAATTTTTGTTTCGTTCGTAATTTTCATTCGCAGTTTTGTTTAAAATAGCCGCTGCCAACCTCTTTTATGCGCCACAAACCTAAGGAAAAAGATCGTTCCCTGTTGTGCCTCACTACTCCTTTATTGACGAGAAGAATCCGGTACCGATTCCGTTGGAACAGGTACGCTTCCTTCTACCTGATTTTTATATCGTTCCAGTGCGTCAACAATATTCTCCACCACTTCGTCCTGTCCTTTGTTACTGTTCAGATATTCTTCTTCTTCTTTATTACTTAAAAATCCAACTTCTATTAACACACTTGGCATACCGGTGGCCTGAAGTACCTGGATACCTACGTCCCGTTGTTTAACTCCATAACTCTGTCTGCCCGCAGCCGCAAAAGATTCTTCCACCATGGTTGCAAAAAGAGCGCTGTTGTCAAAATATTTTTTTTCATACAAAGCGGCACGCATGCGGGCCTCCGGAGATGTCAGGTCAAAGGCTGCCTGGGCGGCGGCACTATCAGTACTGTCGGCAACATTTTCTCCGCTTTCTTCACGTTCATTGATGGCATCGTTCTTATTTTCCTGCTTACCTGCTTTCCAGATATAGGTTTCTGTTCCGACGCGTGTGTTCTTCACCCAATATGATTCATAAATGGGTGCGTTGATCCATTTTTTTCTTTTCTTTGAACCCTTGCCAACATATACCAGCTTTTTTTTGTGGCCGATCACTCGTTTCTCATAGTAACCGCCCGCCGGTTGCCGGGTGGAATTGCAGTGGATACTGATGAATAAATCTCCCTTGGCCTGATTCGCAATTTGTGCACGACCGTGCAGATCATCGTGCAGGTTGTCTGCATTATTTGCACAGGCATCTGTAGTTCTTGTAAAAACAACTTTGGTATTCGGAAATTTTGTCTTGATGGCTTCACCGAGTTTGAGTGAAATTTCCAGTGTCACATCTTTTTCTGATGAGATTAACCCGCGGGTGCCGGAGAACATACCGCCGTGACCCGGATCAATCACGATGGTCTTTAATTTAATGGCATCCGGATGATCACCCGAATGAAAAGACGAAAAAGTAAAAAAAATGAAAACAGAAATGAACAGGCCAAATAGTGCTCTCACCATAGTTATCTTTTGACTGTCAAGATGTTAATCTTCTGAAATACTTAGATAGATACCCCTATTTTTGTACCATTGTAATGTATGAACAACGGGGGCAAAATTAGTTTAAAATACCTTTCCACGCTGATTTTAACATTGCTATTCTTTTGTATAACTGTTAACAGTTCAGCTCGTTATTACAGAAATCGGGATAAACCTCCACCGGATATTCAGGATACCATTCCGAAAAAAAACATTCCGCCACTAAAAGATACCGTTATCATCGATTCAGCACTGCTGGATACCCTTCCTTTTCATTCCGACAGTGCCCGCCTCCAGGTCGATACCATTCATGCCCCTTATTCCAAAGATTCGCTTGATGCTCCCATCTCTTACAGTGCCCAGGATTCCGTCGTTCTTGACGTACCAACCAAAAACATCACTTTATACAATAAGGCCAATACAAAATTCAAGGATATTGAACTGGATGCATACAATATCCGGATGGATCAGGCCAATAGCCTGCTCCTGGCTACTTATGCGCGGGATACTGCCGGCGCTATGATCGGGCGGCCCAAGATGACACAGGCGGAGACAAAGATGGAATCGGATTCCATGGTCTTCAATATGAAAACGAAGAAGGGAATTACCCTGAATACGTTTACACAAAGCGGTGAAATGTATGTGATGGGAGAGAAGATGAAGAAGATTTCCAAGAATGACTATTATGCTTTTCGAGGCCGTTTCACGACCTGTAATCTGGATACACCCCATTTCGCTTTCCGGACAAATAAGATGAAGCTGATTAATAAACAGATGGCGATTACTGGGCCTGTGCATCCGGAATTTGAAGGGGTGCCCATTCCGATTTATATTCCATTTGGGTATTTTCCTATTTCCCAGGGAAGACACTCCGGATTTCTGGCACCTACCTTTGATGTGAGTTCCCAATATGGTCTCGGGCTGCAGGGTCTTGGTTATTATAAAGTGCTGAATGATAATTTTGATGTCGCGTTCAGGGCTAATATATATTCGTATGGGGGATACAATCTGTATTTGACACCCGAATACCGTGTTCGTTACCGGTTTAGCGGTCGTATGAATTTAGTCTATCAGAATACACGTATACTCAATAATTCAGGCGTGGACGCCTATACCACAACAAAGACTTATAACTTTCAATGGGCGCATAATGTGGAC
>DASSGT010000184.1:0-5481 GCA_035693345.1 Puia sp.
TTTCCGACTGTTGTAAATATTTCAATAAATAAGGGTTTGGATTTCGAAAGTGCATTGTGTTTTACGGCATTCTCTATCAGCATCTGCAGGCTCAGGGAAGGCAATAAATACGTATCATATTGCCTGTCGACTTCTATCTGAAGATTCACTGAGTCACCATGTCTCGTCTTCAGTAATTGAAAATAGCTTTGTATGAACTTCAGTTCATTGCTCAGGCTGCTCATTCCGTCTTCATTATTTCTGAGCAGATAACGATATACCTTACTCAGCTCATTTAAAAAGGCTTCCGCCCTGTCCTTATCTTCTGTAATCAGGGACGACAACGTATTGAAGCTGTTAAATAAAAAGTGGGGATTTACTTTCTGTTTTAAACCGTCAAACTCGCCTTCCAGCTGTAATTGTTCCACGAGATCTTTTTCTTTGACTGCTTCCTTATATTTATCTATTATATATATTACCTCCCATAACGTCTGAAAAATCAAATTGGTGGCGAGTCCAACCAGGTATCCGTATTTTAAGTCCCCCTCCTGCAATGTATAGTCTAATATATGCAGCCACTGAAATGCATAAAATATAAGCAATACGGAAGGTGTCATGATCAACAGGTTGACTGCCAGATCCCACAGAATCCGATTTCCTGTTTGCTGAAGTGATGGAAATTTTTTCCGGATCACAGCATCGTACTGTACGTGGGCGAAAAAGGATAAATACCCGATAAAATAAATAATCGGCCACGAAACTGCCCACACGCGCCAGTCAGTCCAGATCCGCTCATCATACAAAATATACATCAGGGCAAACGTGATCAGCGGCATGGAAACCCAGAAGCAAATGCTGTAAATCCTGGATGGTCTGACTATTTTCATACAGCATCCTCCTTTTTATCAAATAAAGGTAACAGGAGGGCCCGCTGACCGTTTTCTTCATGAACCAAAATCGGACCTGCATTCAGGATCATATACTTTTTCTCCAGGTTGTCAAACCCGTCATCTTCGGTCACCTGGGACGATATATTCTTTTTGTGAAGTGTATTGACTATAGAAAGTTGTTTATCACCTTTCAGGCTGATATGAATCATCAGGGGATCGGACTTGCTCATCGCATTATAATGGATGATATTTTCCAAAATCACCTGCAGGCTGAGAGGTGGAAGTTGTTTATCCCATGCTTCTTTTCCAACCTCGATGGTTGTTTGGATCGCACCTCCAAATCGTTCTTCAGCCAGGTACAAATAAGATCTTGCAAATTTAAGTTCTGTCTCCAGGGATATCAGAAACTGGTCACTGCTGCGCAGGATATACCGGTGCACTTTGGTCATCTCATCCAGAAATATCTCCGCCTTCGCATCATCCTCCTGAATCAAACCGGACAGGGTGTTAAAGCAATTAAATAAGAAATGCGGGTTGATCTGTCCTCGCAGACAAAGTAATTTACTGCGCTGGTACACGTTCTTTAGTCTTTCCGTTTCCGTCAGCGAAGACTTCCATGCTTCCCAGTTAGCCACTCCCTCGTTGACAAACGTTATGATAGTACTCATAATACAGGCATATACGATCGCCCATGGAAGCATACCGGGTCTGGGCGTACAGGGCACGATTTGCCATTCATTATATACGAATATCAATACCGAAAATGCAATGGTATTCATTACATAAAACATCGGCAACATAATCGCGATGCGCCTGAACATATCTCCGGCATCCGGAAAACGCCGCTGAATGAGGATAGCAGCCAGGCCAAATACAAAATAAACCAGAAACAGGTAAATACAGCTGAAAGCCATTAATCTTCCGAAGACGGAAAATGAATTAAACATGCAGCTGCCAAAGATCAGCCAATTGAAGAAAAATATATAGGGCAGCAGTACCCATAAAAACACCTGCGGTTCCTTTTTGCTATATCGTTTCATCGGCATACTGTAAATTAAATAATATGGCCCAGATCCTTTTACCACAAAGGAATGAATTGAACATGCCGCGTATCAATTGAGGAAAATAACCAGTGAATTGATACAGGCTTCCGGAGTGTTTTTTAACCCCGACAATTGAGCTGAAAAAACGACAATTCATTCATACAACGCTTCCCAAAATGAATGATCTGAATCAACTTTATGCCCTCATTAAAAAAAACGCCATGAAACAAAATTCATTAAAGAAAATAGTAGCCCGCCTGAGGTTCTGCATACTCGCATTTGTTTTGACAATGCTTAGTCTGCTGGTTTTTTTATTCAGTACAGCAATCAGATAAACATTTATAAATCAAAAAACAGTTTTTATGAAAAAGAGTACATTCATTGATTACACAGTTATTTTAGCCGTCCTTTCAAACAGAAAGAAAAGGCGCAAAGAAAAACGAAACCTGTCATTTTCCGGGATTATGGAGAATGTCCATTCAGTATCGAATCAACAACGGGTAAAAGCGGTGGCGGCCTGACTGGCTGCCCCGTTTTCATTCTGTCAGGGAAAGGTTTTATTTTGCCGGCTGGGTTTCCATCCTTTGAATATGCCAGCCTGTTGAATCCATCCAAATCCATTTTGCCGAAAACAGACCTTTTACCGTAACCGTGTCGTTCACCGGAACAATCACTTTCTGAGTATATAATCCGGATTGTAAAGCGGTATCCCTGTTGATTTTTATAAGATTTGTTTTTGATATCTGAGACAGGACTTTATATTTTTTGAAGTTCTCCAGAAATCTCCGGATGGAATCCCTGCCCTTAGCCATTTTCCCCAGTTCTCCATCCGGCGCATACAAAAGGGAAATCGAATCAACATCCATCCGGAGTATGTATCTGTCGTATTTCTGCATGGCCTGTTCCACCGATTCCGTGTTGTGTCCTCCTAGCCGGCAGGCAGTAAATAAAATGATTGTCAGGCAAAGGATGCCAGCGAACCATGAGGTAATTCTCATCCTGGAATTTTTTTGATGAATAACGGTCAGAAGTATACGTAGTTATTTTTCAAAAACAAGAGCGTCCGGAGAAGCACCTGCGTTTTGAATGACAGATACCAGCTCCGCGACCATAGGATCGGGGCCGCAAACATAAAAATGCCTGCTGAGATCCGGAATCTGTGTTTTTATAAACTTTTCATCAATTCTTCCATTTATATACGAAGTATTCTTTTCTCTTGTCAAAATAAATATGGCATTGTCTCCCAGGATCTTCAGCAATTCTTCTTTATAAATGATGTCTCCGGCAGTCTTATTAGAAAAAAACAGTTTGTTACCCGGTGTTTTATTCTCATCATATAAGGTTCTGAGTATCGCAATAAAAGGTGTAATACCTGCCCCACCTGCGATAAAATATCCGGGGCCCTTATAATCAATTGCGCCCCATGAATCACTGATGATCAGCTCATCCCCGATTGTTAATTGATGCAGCTTATCGGTCACGCCATGATGATCGGGATATCTTTTGATTGTAAACTCAAGGTAAGGTTGCCTTGTCAAAGCTGTAAATGTAAAAGGTCGTACTTCTTCTTCCATCCCCGGTTTGTTTATCGATACGTCGCTTGCATGACCGGGCAGGAATTCATAACCCTCCGGTTTTTCCATACGGAAACACTTTACGTCATGAGTCACCTGATGGATGTGAATTATTTTTACAACGTGTTTCATTTTATTCATTAAAAAACCGGTCATGCGATGACCGGCCTAAATGTACATTGTTCTTATCACCGGTTGTCTTCATTATCTTCTTCGAGATCCTGGTGATCATCGCCGCCTACGCTGTAATAATTATTTTCCTCATCTTCTTCCCCGATGGCCTCATCTGCATCATCCAGCTCGGAACCAGGCACGTCCAAATCATCGCCCTCTTTTTTTATGCTGCCTTTTATTTTATTATTCCGTGCCAGATCGTCTTCATCAAATACTACTTCTTTTTCTTTTTTATAAATGTCTTCACCTTCCGGGTAAACCGGTAGCGGAAATTTTTTCTCTTCCGGAGAAATGTCCTTGTCTTTTCTTGAAACCTTTTTCATATAATAAGTTTTTTATAAAAACCGGGACTTGAAAATACGAAAATCCAGCCAGTTATTGTTCATCGCAAAGGCATAACAACTCTGTAATGGTTCAGTCCTGAATAATTATTTAGTAAAATCTGCCGGTCAGCCCCGTGATTTTAGAGAATTCTGCATAAATCAGCGAATGTGGAACGATTTCCTGCAAAAATTGTATGCCGCAGGGCATAATGATGGAAGGAATGGAAATAATCACTGAACAGAAACAGATAATGGCATTTATCCATTAGGAATAAGGATATCCGGAAAATAGATTTGCTCTGAACCTTCACTAACATCTACATCACCTCTAAACCTGGTTAAAATGAAACAAAAACTTTTCATATTCATGATGCCTGTCATCACCATGATTGTGTCATGTGCTAAAGAACATCCCATAAATAAAGGACCATTTCCCCTCCCTGAGAACCACTTTAAAATCGCCGTCGTATCTGACATCCACTACATGGATCCATCGCTTCTTAAAAATAATGCATCTGCCGGAGCCGCCTTTCAAGCCTATCTGGACGCCGATCCCAAATTGATCGAATTCAGCGATCCTATTTTCAGGACCGTGCTCTCCCAGTTAAAATCAGAAAATCCGGATATAGTGCTTATTCCGGGTGATCTTACCAAAGATGGAGAAAAGGTGAGTCACCAGACAATGGCTGTTCTGCTGAAGCAACTTACAGATGCGCATATCAAAGTATTTGTAGTACCGGGTAATCATGATGTCAATAATCCGGAATCAGCCAGTTATGACGGTGATAAAGCCTCCCCTGCTCCTTCCATTTCTGCATCGGAGTTTAGCAATATTTACTCTTCTTATGGTTACGGGAATGCCATTGCCCGGGATCCCAATTCATTGAGTTATGTAAACCAGTTATTTCCCGGGTTATGGTTATTGGGTCTGGATGATTGCGAATATGAGGATAACAAGGATATTGCCATCGTTGCTGGCAGGATCAAATCAGAAACGATGAAATGGGCTATTGGTTGGTTGCAGGAGGCCAGACGTAAACATATCACGGTGTTTGGTATGATGCATCATAATATTATTGAACATTATGCCGGTCAAACACAACTGGATCCAGGATATGTGACCGATAATTGGGAATCTGTTTCAGATGAATTTATGAATGCGGGCATGTCCGTGATGTTTACCGGACACTATCATGCCAACGATATTACAAAACGATCTACCGGTGGTAAAGAATTATTTGATATCGAAACCGGCTCGCTTGTAACTGCTCCCATTCCTTACCGTATTATCGAATTGAAGGGAAATGAACTGAATATCAATACAAAATATGTCACCCATATTTCTGCGAAACTACCCGGCGGCCTGGATTTCCCTTCCTATTCAAAACTTTTCCTTTCGCAGCATCTCGATGGTTATTTTGGTTATATGTTGTCCAATCCTCCTTATTCTCTGCCGGATGATCTTGTAACTTATGGTGCACCCTTATTCAGAAACGCT
>DASSGT010000185.1:0-2387 GCA_035693345.1 Puia sp.
GTCCGGTTCAGGTAAAACCAAATCAGGACTTTTACAGTATTTCCAAAATGATAAAGACCATTATTCATCATTGGGTGGTTGCTGTTATTATGGGAGCCCTCCTGATTTTTTCGGTTCTCGCTTTTTATTTTTTTGAGAATAAATTTAAGAAACTCATTCCCCGGATCGGTATTCTCTTCAGTTTTCTTAAGATTATAGTTATCGCCGGAATGGCGATATTAGTGGTAAAAGGCGTCATTACCAATCTTACTGTATTGTATTCCATTACAGGGATATGCCTAATTGTCGGTTGTGCAATGATTGTCTTTGATTCTGATAAGGATATAACCCTTCTGTTGTTCATAGGAATTTTTATTTTATTAGTGCATCCGATGGGAAGTTCGGAAGGAATAGAGACTGTAGAAATCTATTCACTCTGGATTGCTTTTCCCATCGTCGCTGACAGAATCATTGCTGTTTCATCCGGAACGATTTTCACTTTTAAAAATCATATAAAGCCTTTCAGGGTATCACATTTCATACAGGACAACCAATTGGCTGAAGCAAGAAAAATCATCGTTGCGCTCACTATTTTTGCCAGTCTGTTTTATACTTACGATTATCCTCACTCCGATATGGAAAACAGGGCAGCCATGAGATACTCTGTGGATAATAAGCATATGAAGGGCGTTTATACAACGAAAGAGAGAGCTGAAGAAATTAACGAGTTACTGGCAGCTTCCTCTAAGTATGTAAAAGCAAATGACCGTGTTTTAGCCTACGATTGCGTTCCCATTTTTCATTTTATGACAGAGACGATTCCCTATACGCGAAACCCATGGCCATGGCTTTATCAAAGTAATACTTTTAAAAAAGAATTGGAGATTGCGGCAAACAATAACCGGCAACTACCGGTAATCGTTATGCAAACTGCGCTTACTCTGGGAAATGGCAAAAACTGGCCGGTAAAAAAGATCACACAGGACTACCTGAAGCTTCCAATAAATGTAGATCGGAATGAAATCCTGGAAGATTTCATTAACGAACATAAATACCATGAGGTGTGGTCCAATGATTACTTTAAAATATTAGTTCCGGACAACGTGGTCCTTTAAATAAAAAACATTAAAAAATAATGGCAAATATTAAAGTAGGCGTTATCGGTTACGGATATTGGGGACCAAATATTGTAAGGAATTTCTTTTCCACGCCCGATTGTACCGTCAGGATGGTCGCGGATGGCCGTACTGAAAGGTTGAATTTACTTGCAAAAACTTTTCCTTCTATTCAGGGGGTAAAGGATGCCGAAGACATTATCGGAAGTAAGGAAGTTGATGCCGTTGTGATTGCCACACCAGTTCATACCCATTTTGCCCTGGCCAAACGAGCCCTTTTGCAGGGAAAACATGTTCTTATAGAGAAGCCAATGACTTCTTCGGTTCAGGAGGCAGATGAATTAATTGAACTGGCGACAAAAAAAGGACTCACACTGATGGCAGACCACACGTTTTTGTATACCGGTGCTGTACAAAAAATGAAGGAGATCATTCAAACCGAAGTGATCGGTACACCGCTGTACTTTGATTCTTCGCGTATCAACCTCGGGCTTTTTCAACCTGATATAAACGTATTATGGGATCTTGCTCCTCATGATATTTCCATCCTCACCTATCTGATTACCGAAATACCAGAAAGTATTAATGCAACCGGTATTTCACACACCGGTAATAAAATTGAGAATATTGCTTACCTGACCGTAAACTACAATTCGAATTTCATTGCTCATTTTGTGTGCTCCTGGTCATCACCTGTTAAGGTACGTCAGACACTGATCGGTGGTGATAAAAAGATGATTTTATATAATGACCTGGAACCCTCAGAGAAAGTAAGGGTATATGATACAGGATACAATCATAAAACAGAAGAAGACAGAACCCGGATCATGGTTGATTACAGAACCGGAGACGTTTATATCCCTAAATTATCCAGCCGGGAGGCTCTGGCCGGGGTTGCTGACGATTTTATTCAGTCGGTGATTCATAAAAAAGAGCCGATGTCGAATGCCACGTTGGGTAAAAGTGTTGTTAGAATTCTGGAAGCTTCCCAGGAATCTATAAAAAACAATGGGAAAGAAATCAGAATAAAATAATTTATGGAACTGGTTACCATCAATAATGATAAACAAAGTCTGAATAATGTCAGCCTTGGCAAAGGAACAAAGATTTTCAATTTTGTAAATGCTTACGGTTGCAGTATCGATGACAATTCAAAAATCGGAGCATTTGTAGAAATTCAAAAAGGCGCCTTCATCGGTAAGAATTGTAAAATTTCCAGCCACACATTTATATGTGAAGGGGTTCACATTGAAGATAATGTTTTTGTCGGTCACGGAGTCATGTTCACGAACG
>DASSGT010000186.1:0-2928 GCA_035693345.1 Puia sp.
ATTTTTTTTCCAAGGGCCTGGGATGGAAATCTGTGCTTGTGATATGGATACATGGAACACTTGAAATTTCTTCCATAATCATTGCAGGTGCAGCGGGTCTTGTGCTGGCAAAAAGCATGCTCTTTCCCGGAACTTATAAGAGGTTTCCTTCACTTAAACGGGGAGTGAAGGACGGTGTAAAAATGATGATCGGACTGATCCCGGTTTTTGTTACAGCCGCATTTCTTGAAGGATTTGTGACACGTTACTCGCAGATGCCGGTCTGGTTGAGTTTACTTATTCTGATTTCTTCTGCAGTTTTTATAGTATGGTACTTTATTATATATCCGATCCGGATCAGTAAAGAACCGAAGATGGCTCAAACCATAAAATCCTGACCATCCTTACATGTATAAATTTTTTTTTAGAACAGTTTTACTTTTTCTTGTTTCCTCCCCGGGATCTGTTTATTCCCAGGTTCGGACAGATACGACTTTCAGCCGTGAGGATTCGGTTGAAGTGTCATCCAATTCTTCTTCGTCAGTCGTGGATTCATCTGATGTCTCCCGGGATGGCGCCATAAGATATGTAAGTGATGACAGCGTGTACAAGGCGGTAAAAGACAGCTCATACCTGAATACATTTGTGCTCAGGGAAGTCCGGCAACCCAAAGTGAACCAGTACCTGACAGACCCGAACTATGCATATGCGAATGATTCTGAATACTGGAAAAAAGATAAGATCCGGAACAACACCAGTCCGTCGTTGTTCACGAGATTATTAAGAAATAAAGTTTTTCAATGGAGCCTTTTTCTGCTGGTCATTGCGGTGGTGATTTACGGGATATTTCAGCTCGCCCGCGAAAATAATTTCAGATGGTTTAGCAGGCCCGGTGAACAATCATCAGGAGCGGAACCGGATTCCCTGTTGCAGGGACCCCTGAACTATGATGAAATAATCAGGAAATATCAGGCAGAGGGAAATTACCGGTTTGCCATTCGTTATTTATTCCTGCGCCTGATAAACACAGCGGCCGATAAAAATATTATCCAGATCAGGGATTCAACGACAAATACAGAAATTGGGCGTGCTTTCGGACAGCATCCCCTGGCGTCACAATACCGCTATCTTGCTACAGCCTATGAATATATTTATTTTGGAGATTTCAATTTGAATAAAGAGGTATTTGATTTATTGAAGACGAAATTCGAAGTATTTCAAGAAAAAATATCAGCCTGAATAAGTTCATACGATATAGCTTTCTTATTTTCTGTCTACTGAGTCTTTTCAGCTCCTGCAGAAAGCGAATCGATGCCAGGGTAAGTCTCTGGCGTTTGGATAAAATTCCCTACGGTACCCGCTACGCATTTGAAAATCTCTCTTCAGTTTTTCCAAAAGCCGATATTCGAACGGGCAATCAATTTCCAATTCTGTTTCAAAGTGAATCAACTGAAGATACGGCCCGGGCGCTGATTATTGTGAGTCCCCGGTTTGCGCCGGAGCCTGACGAAATGCGTTCCATCATCCGGTTTGCGGCTTCCGGGAACCAGGTTTTTATTTCTGCCTTCGATATCGATGATACGGTGATGACGATGCTGCACCAAAAACAGCAAACCAGTTTATTTGTTTTTCAGGATAGCAGCCAGGTCAGTATTCTGAATCCAAATCATAACAAATGGGAAACGTTTTCATATCCGGGTTATGATTATGACAACCATTTCGATACCATTGATTCCGGATATACCAGTGTTTTGGGCAAGAATTCCAGAGGTAAACCCAATTTTATACGGATTGCATATGAACGCGGCGGATCGATCTTTATTCATCTGAACCCTTTCGAATTCAGCAATTTTTTTTTATTGCATAAACATAATAAAAGGTATTACGATCTGGCATTTTCTTATATGCCCCGAAAAACGGCTGTGGTTGAGTGGTCGGATTATTTCAGGTATAGAAAACGCGCGGAAAGTTTTTCGACCCTGCATTTTATATTAAGCAAACGTTCACTGAAATGGGCGTTCTGGCTAACGATTTTTCTTTTTCTTGTGATGCTTATCGTGGAGTCAAAACGAAAACAACGCCCGGTCGGAGAGATTCAGCCGTTGCGCAATGCATCAGAAGATTTTATTAAAACAGTGGGACGCCTTTATTTTCAGCAGAAAAATAATCAGAACCTGTTTGCGAAAATGGTTTCCGCTTTTCTTGAGAATATCCGCTCAACTTATCAGCTTCCTACTTCGGAGCTGAATGATGAATTTGCAATCCGATTGGCCTTTCGTTCAGGCAAACCGGTTGAAGAAATCAAACAAATGATCCGGTTCATTTATGATCTGAGGATGAAAACTGATTTATCTGACAGGGAGTTAATGGACCTTCACCAACAAATCAATCAATTTAATAAACCATCATAACAATGGAAGAAAACTTATTTGGCGAAAGAACTCCCCTGCAGGAATTCAGTGAATCACTCAACAAACTAAAGGCCGAAATGGGTAAAGTGATTGTGGGGCAGGAACAAATGATTGAGCTCCTGATTGCCGGTATTCTGGCAGACGGTCACATCCTGCTGGAAGGTGTTCCGGGTGTTGCAAAAACACTAACCGCCAAATTGTTGAGCCGTTCGATAGATGTGGGTTTTTCCCGTATCCAGTTCACTCCGGATCTTATGCCGGGTGATGTAATCGGAGCTTCCATTTTTAATCCGCGCGAAATGTTATTTCAATTTCGCCCCGGACCGATATTCAGTAATATCGTCCTGATTGACGAAATCAACCGCGCGCCTGCAAAAACACAGGCAGCTCTTTTCGAAGTGATGGAGGAGCGTCAAATTACAGTGGACGGACAAACTATGAAAATGCAACAGCCCTTTTTGGTGATAGCGACCCAGAATCCAATTGAACAGGAGGGTACGTATCATCTGCCGGAAGCTCAGCTCGACCGCTTCCTTTT
>DASSGT010000187.1:0-12203 GCA_035693345.1 Puia sp.
GATCATTATATACAGGCATTATCATTGGGAGGAACAAAAACACTTCCTGAATTATACGAGGCTGCCGGATTAAAATTTGATTTTTCCGGTGCTTATATTAAAGAACTGATGGACTTTGTAGAAAGCGAATTGAGAGCATTAATGAATAACTGATGGGAATTGTGCTAGTAAAAATACCACGAAAATGGTAGGGAAGTTTCTTGTGTGATTGGATAGAGGCCATTATATTTGCAGACAGCTTGATAAAAAACAACTTTTTTTAAAATAGCTACTAATCAGAGCCTTAACCAAAAGTCCCGGTGTTTCCACATCGGGGCTTTCTTATTTGTTGATCGTCATCCTGTAAAAATGCTTTGATTATTTTTGACGACAGGAAGTTTTCATCGTCGGATATCAATTAACGGATTCCTTCAATAGCTCGTCAATCTCTTTCTGCATTTCGGCCAGTTCATCTTTTTTTAGTCCGTCTATAATCGATCTCACATTTCCGTTTTTATCTACGAGTGCAAAAAATTGCGTATGAATAAACTGTTCGTCGATCGGTGAGAGATTATTCTTTGGGTCGTCTAACAGATAACTCAGTCTCGCAGCCAGATATAAAGAATCTTTGGGGCCCGTCAAAAAAATCCAATGGCCGGCATCAACGCCCAATGAATCGGCATAATGTTTCATCCTGCTTACACTATCGGTGGAGGGATTTACTGTATGGGAGAGTATCATGAAATTTGGTTCATTCTTATATCTTTCATAAACAGGCCGGAGGTTGGTATTCATTTTCGGACAAATGCCGGGACAGGTTGTAAAGAAGAATTCAGCTACATATACTTTACCCTCCACATTCTGATTGGTAATTCTTTCCCCTTTCTGATCCAGGAAAGAAAACGGCTGTACCCGGCTCAATTTGGGTAAACCGACTTTGCCATACCCAGGGATGATTCTGGTAAGCACAAAGTAAAACCCGATAATGAGGATAAGGAAGAATAGAGAATAAAACCAGATTTTCTTGGACATAGACGCTAAATTACTCCACACTTTCGGGAGCAAAAAGTTTGACGTTATATTCTATCTTTGCAGGTCATTTATGAAATGGATAAACGCTGACTTTATCGGGATTGGTGCTTCTCTGGCCTGCGCAGTCCATTGTGCTATTTTGCCTCTTTTCCTTTCCGGATTGTCCGTTTTCGGGGTAAATATCATCCACAATTTCTGGTTTGAAACCGGTATGATCGGGCTGGCATTTTTGATTGGAATCCTGTCCCTGCGTCATGGATTCAGGGCACATCACCGCAGCCCGGTGCCGTTCCTTCTTTTTACCGGAGGTATCCTTTTTCTGTTTGCCAAGCAGTATTGGCATGATTATGAGCTGATTTTGTTGCCTTTTGCCCTTATTTTGATCATTTCTGCCCATATTTTCAACTTTCGTTATACCCGGATTGTCATTGAAGGAGAGGATGCCGGTGGTAAGAAAGTCTGACTACTTACCACTTTAGGCTTTTAATTGATTAAATTTGCATTTCAACCAGGCGATATGATAAAAACAGGTAATCCGGTCATCAGCATTTATACAGAAATGACCCCCAATCCCGAAACCATGAAGTTTGTCGCAAACAAACTGCTTTATCCGGGAAAAAGCATTGATTTTCCCGATGTGGAGTCGGCAAAACCATCACCGCTCGCGCTCGAATTGTTTGGATTCCCTTTCATCAAAAGTATTTTCATTGCCAGCAATTTTGTAACACTCACAAAGACCTCTGATACAGACTGGGCGGATGTAATTCCTTCTGTTCGCCAGTTTTTAAAGGATTACCTGGAAGATGGCAAGCCCGTGGTCAACGAGGAGGAAATCACCGTTGCACATACTGACGGCAATGCCCTCGGCGCCGATGATGATGACGTGGTAAAAAGAATCAAGGAGCTCCTGGAAAGTTATGTAAAGCCAGCCGTTGAAATGGATGGTGGCGCCATACAGTTCAGAAGTTATAATGAAGGTGTTGTCAACCTAATGCTTCAGGGTTCCTGCTCCGGTTGTCCCTCTTCCATGATTACCCTTAAAGCAGGTATCGAAGGAATGATGAAACGCATGATTCCGGAAGTCAGGGAAGTGGTTGCTGAAGCAGAGTAATGCAGCAGGTCATATCGCAATTCCTAAACGACCTTCATCATACCACCTGGCTTGAGTTTATAGCTGTGATATTAGGTATCGCCAGTGTCATTTTTTCCCGCAAAGAAAATATTCTTGTTTACCCTGTTGGTATGATCAGTACGGGCATGTTTGTTCCCCTATACATAATTCATGGATTATATGCGGATGCCTCCGTTAACCTGTATTATACTGTGATGAGTATTATTGGATGGTATATGTGGTCGCGAAAGTCAGATGGTAAGACCTCATTGCACATTACGGCTTCGACGAAAAAAGACTGGATCAACACATTTTTCTTTTTTATAACCTGCTGGACTATTTTGTATTTTCTCCTCAGCCGCTTCACCAACAGTACAGTTCCGATTGCGGACAGTTTTACATCTGGTGCAGCTTTCACCGGTATGTGGTTGATGAATAAGAAGAAGCTGGAAAACTGGACCTGGTGGATCATTACAAATCTCGCCTCCATCCCCCTCAACTTTTATAAACATCTCGTTTTTGCCAGTTTTCAATATGTGGTTTTTCTGATCCTTGCGGTAATGGGTTATATTACCTGGAGAAACAAACTTCAGCATGCCGCTGCTTAAAAAAATTGTGGTCATCGGTCCGGAATCAACGGGCAAAAGTACACTCTGTGAGCAACTGGCTGACCAGTATAAAACCGAATGGGTTCCCGAGTTTGCGAGAAATTATTTATTGGAAATCAGGCGCCCCTACACTTATGAAGACCTCTTATATATTGCGGAGGCACAGGTAGAACTGGAGGACCGCATCTGCGCTTCCACCAAAGCACCGTTGGTATTCATCGATACCGATATGTATGTAATGAAAGTCTGGTGCGAATATGTTTTTAAAAAGTGCCACCGTTTTATTCTTGACCAGATCGCAAATAGAAAATACGACGGTTACCTGCTTTGCAATACAGACCTTCCCTGGATAGCAGATGAGTTACGGGAATACCCTGATCTGGAATCCCGGGAAAAATTATTTCACATGTACAAAGATCTGATGGTTAATCAGTCCATTCCCTGGGTTGAAATTGCAGGAGGATATGAACAACGACTTCAAAAAGCAATAGAATTTACTCGTGTGGTGAACTAACTCCCGGGTTTTATTGCAGCAGTTTGATCACATCCGGATCATCCTGCAGGTGATGCATCTGGTTTAATATCCACGGATACCTTGATGCTACATGTTTTGACATCGGCCTGACCGTAAACACCCTCGGATTGGGCAAACAACCGGCAATCATAGCTGCCTCACTACGGCTTAAATCTTTTGCGCGTTTGCTGAAATAAAATTTAGATGCTGCATCTATTCCAAAAACGCCCTTCCCCATTTCACTTACATTCAAATACATTTGAAGAATTCTTTTCTTACCCCATATTTTCTCAATCATAAAAGTAAAATACACTTCCATCGCTTTCCGGATCCAGCTCCTGCCCTGCCATAAAAAAACATTCTTGGCCACCTGTTGGGAAATGGTACTTGCTCCATGAAGAGATTTGCTTTTCTGATTATGCTTCATCGCTTTTTCTATTGACTTAAAATCAAATCCGTCATGGTCGGGGAACAACTGATCTTCAGAAGAAATAACAGCCAGTTTGGCGTAGGGCGAAATGGCATCCATGGAAACGTAATTGCGTTTCAGGCCATATCCGTGAAGAAGACTTGACAACTGTGTGAGTGTAACGGGCGGATTGATCCACTTTAAGATCAGGATATAAAAAAATTGTGCAAAAAATAAAAACAGAAAGATCCGTTTGATCCATCTCCAAATTCGCGGAACAATTCCTTTCGTTTTTACAGGCATCAGGTTACTTTGCGGGTTCAACAGGTTTTACGGATGGATTATTCTCCACAGGATTTTTAACCTGCATATTCAGATAGTGCAAAGTATATTTTTTACCGAGTTTATAATCGGAATACCGCGCTCTTCTTAATAATATCCCTCCGATAATAAAAGCACCGGCTGTAATCCACCCGGAAGTTTTTACCCAGCTGCCGGCGCTTTCATTGGTATATAGTCCGTTCACTACATTCAGGACGAGCACACCCACACCCGCCACTATTAAAAGTGTACCATCCGTCAAATAATTCCACTTGGTATTGTCCTGTCGTATGGCGTCGATTTCATGCACATGAAACGGGATATTATTCAGAAATACACTGTCATTCCGCAAAGCCGTAATCGTGCCGCCCAGCCATTGATCATAAACGGTATGGAAACCGATGGGCATGCCGGTTTCAAATGTCTTGATATTACGCCCCTTCTTCTGAAGAATCAATACATCCGTTTGGGATATGCCGATCAGCGGGATCAGAAAAAAAACGGTTGTAAGAAATTTATTCATGCTAGAAATTAAAGCAGACATCTATCCCTAATGTCTCCTGAACAGAACAGTATAGAGTAAAAACATTCCGAATGCAATCAGTATGGCACCAGAGATCTTATTAATGATCGCCAGATTATGAACGGTCAACTTTTTACGCAACTTCCCGGCCATCATGACTTTCCCAACATCTGCAGACATATTGATGAGCAGACAAATAGAGAAGATCATGATACGTTCGCTCAATGTATGTGTCAGCGCAAGTATCGAAGCATTTCCCAGCCAGAAAATGATTACACCGGGATTCAGGGTATTTATAAGAAATCCGGAAGCGAAAATCCTGAACATCTCTCCAGTGCTCAGGTGATCGGCATGTTTTCCCTCTGTCGTTTTTAAAACTACTTTCTTAAAGAAGAAAAAATATACACCCATAGCAACCAGGAAGCCACTACCGCCATACCCGATTAGATTTTTGTGTTCCAGCAGTCGGGTCACACATTCTGTAAAAACATTACTGAGAAATACAAGAATAAAATCACTCAGCCATACACCTGCTACAAAACTGAAACCACCCTTATGACCAACAGTTATACTCTGCTTTATGATGGTGAAAATGATCGGGCCGACAGATAATGCAAGTACAACTCCCAATGCTAATCCTTTCAATATGGCTTCGACCATGCGATATTAATTTTACCGGTCCTACACGAAAATAACGGAACCCGGAAAATAGAGTAATATTTCTCATTTTAATAAATAATCAATAATGGGCCCTGACATTCGCCTGCTCGAGAAAATTTTGCCAGTCTTTTAACAATTTGCCCTTGAGTACCCTCGGAAATTTATGCTGCCCTCCTTCCTTACCGGCAGATCGCATAAAGTCGATAAATATTTCGGGGGACAATACTTTTACTGAGATGTCCTTCAAAGCACTCTTTCGTTCAACCGCATAATCATCATTTAATCGTTTGAGATTTTCATCCAGCTTATCCCGAAGAACAACCGGATCTACGGGAGAATCGGAAGCAACATACGATTGATGGGCAAAGAACAGGCCATGTGGCACACCGGCGACCGTAAATTCAGGGATGGAAATATTGAGCTCTTCGCTTACAAACTGAATGGCCTGGTTCATATTATCCACACTGAGGTGTTCGCCTACCAGACTCAGGTAGTGTTTGGTTCTACCGGTTATGATGATTTCACTTTTTTCTTTGTCGGTAAACCGGATCGTATCACCGATCAGGTAACGCCAGGCGCCGGCAGCAGTACTTATCAAAATCGCATAGTCACGGCCTTCTTCCACCTGGTGTATTTCCAATGCCTCCGGACGATCTATAATATTTCCTTCGCTATCGAAATTTTTATCGTCAAACGGCACGAATTCGAAAAAAAGATGTTGACTGGTTACCAGCCGCATCCCTCTTTCATCCTGACGATCCTGATAGGCAATAAATCCTTCAGAGGCCAGATAGGTTTCAATATAAGTAATGGGCTTGCCCAGAAGTTTTTCAAATCCCAGTTTATATGGCTCGAAAGAAACACCTCCATGTACAAAAAAACCGAGGTTGGGCCAGAGCTCATGTATATTTTTCAGCTTATATCTCTCTATGATTTTCTCCACGCACATCTGGATCCATGCCGGTACACCCACGACAAATCCAATATCCCATCCCGGTGCCTGCTCCACAATTTCTTCCAGCTTACGGGTCCAATCCCTTGTTTTTGCAATCTTCTTACCCGGTTTATAAAATGGACTGAACCAGAAAGGCACTTTCTTGGCAGAAATTCCGCTCAGGTCACCTTCATAGTACCCTGGTCCTTTTTGCAAATCAGTGGAACCGCCGATCATCAGCCAGCCCTTGCCAATACTTTTCACTGGAATATCCTGGTAATTTCGAAGACTCAACAGTTGTCGTACCATCACGATTCGATTGCCGCGCAGCAGATCGTTGGTAACAGGAATATATTTACTGGCCGATTCTGAAGTCCCGGAACTCAGCGCATAATACTTTATTTTCCCAGGCCAGCAGATATCAGGCTTACCCTCCAGCGTCTTGTACCACCACTCCTTATAAATCTTTGTGTAGTCATAGACCAGAACATTTTCCTGGAAACTCTTTACGAGGTGGCGATTCAGCAGGATCCGGTCGAAATGAAACTTTTGTCCGAATTCTGTAAAGCGGGCTTTCTTCAATAATTTTTTGAGGACTTTTATTTGCTGGCGCCTCGGGGATTTTTTTGGCAGTCGCAAGGCCCGCGCTAGAGAATTGGGTAGTTGTACGTCAATTAGCGCCATTGAGAATCGGAATGTTGATGGATATAAAATTAAGTGTTTTTAAGGTGCTTTTGCGGGTATCGGATAAATCAGCAAAGGCGCACTTTCATTATTTGTGCTGCTGATTGCTGTTACAAAATACCGGCTGCTGGAATCGGTCATCAGGGCCTTTAGACTAAATCCGGTAACCGGATCTGAATTATTGGGGATAAAGCGGAGTACCGTGGCGGAATCTATATTAAAGTTGCCCTCGGCTTTATATAAAGCAAATCCTCTCAAAACCTCTTTCAGATTTCCCGCTCCGAAACGAAAGGACAGCGAATCGTTTTGCGAGATGACACGTACAACAGGGATTGACGGGCGAACACTATCGATCCATGGCATCGGCTGGATCAGGGCCGGGTAGTTGTAAAAATGTTCTCGTAACGTATCATTCCATCCGAACGGATTTTTAAAGAATGACGTGCTGCTGAAGTAAACTTCTCCACCAATGTCCGGAAGTTCACGGATGGCACGTAGTTGCCTTGGCAATTGATTCCTGTCCCGCCAGTATTCGTTCGAACCTGCGCGGTAAAAACCAAGACCGATATAACAGGGCCTGTCAAAATGATTTTTGCTCCACCAGTTCAGTAAAATTCCAAAAGGTGCATTTTTCTGTTCAAATTCCCAATACAATTGCGGTACTACATAGTCTATCCACCCGTTTTTCATCCACAAACGGATATCAGCGTATAAATCGTCATAATTCGTCTGACCTGCACGCGTGTCACTCCCCAATGAATCTTTTGAAAAATTTCTCCACACACCAAAAGGACTGATTCCAAATTTGCAATTTTTTTTCACATCGCGAATTGTACGATGTAACATCAGGATAACGGAATCAACATTACTTCTTCTCCATGCTTCCTTATCCATACCCTGACCATTTTTCAAATAAGATGCATTGTCAGGAAACTCCACTCCGCCAATTCTGTAGGGATAGAAATAGTCATCAAAGTGAATAGCATCAATATCATAACGGGTAAGCATATCCCGGATGACAGTATTCACATATAATTGCACTTCTTTATTACCGGGATCGAGATATCCGGTTTCTCCGTAATTGAGAATCCAGTTCGGGTGCTGTTTACTGATATGGTCCGCGGAAATGGAAGAACCGTTATGCCAGACTGTTTTACGGCGTTTGTGTTTACCGTGTTTTGTAACAACCGTTGTATAATGACCCAGCTGAAAAATAGCGCGGTAAGGATTGCACCATGCGTGAAATTCCATTCCCCTTTTATGGGTTTCAGCAATCATAAATTCCAGCGGATCATAAAACGGTACTGGTGCTTTCCCTTGTTTGCCCGTCAGCCATTGACTCCAGGGTTCTAAATCCGAAGGATAAAATGCATCACAGGCGGGTCGTACCTGCACAATCACGGCATTCATTCCATTGCGCTGATGCATTTCCAGCTGACGGATAAATTCTGCCTTCTGTAATTCGGTGCTATAATTTCCGGCACTTGGCCAGTCAATATTATCAACGGTGGCTACCCAAACTGCTCTGAATTCATATTTAGGCTGTGAAAATGCGAAGAGAGAAGAAAACAACAGGGTTACGAAGAGAAATATTTTCATAAGGGTCTATCCGGTAATGACGGTTTCTGCTGAATTGTCTTCAGAAGGGTTTTCATTCATCCTGATTTTGTCAAGAAGAACATTCAGAAGCTTTGCTTCCTCGTTGCTAAGATATTTAAATACAGAATCCAGTTCTTCATTCATTCCGTCCATCGATTGTAAAAGTTTCTTTCCTTTATCTGTTAATAACACGTCCACCAGGCGCCTGTCTTCACGGCAGGTTGTCTTTTTTACCATTCCCTTTTTTACGAGTCTGTCCACAATACGGCTGGTATCGCTCATTTTATCGAGCATTCTTTGCCTGATCTGTAAGGTGGATAACGGACCGCCTGCGCCGCGCAAAATACGGAGTATATTAAATTGTTGTTGTGTTATATCAAATGGTTCAAATCGCCGGTCGATTTTTTCATTTACCCAATTAAAAGTGTAAATAAGATTGATGATGGCCTTCTGATATTCCGAACGGAATACCTGTTGATTAATGTCTTTTTCTAAAGTCATAAAATTACTTGTCCGTCGAAAATTCCTTCCTCTGCGATGATCAGTCTCCCCAAACCTTCACGCCTTCACTACAATTGGCACAAATATCAATTTCTCCCCGGCCTTTTAAAATCTTTCTGCGAAAATCGATGTATTCGGGTTCTTTCCAGATCTCTTTGAAGGGTTTATTTTTTAAGTCTCCCATTCTGTGTTTTGCATCTTTATCAAAACAGCAGGGTACCACGAGGCCGTCCCAGGTGATCACCGGTGCATGCCAGAGACGCCAGCAATGATTCTGCAGACGGTTTTTTGCTTCGTAGGTTCCATCTGTTTTTTTTCGGTACCTCGAAATGCTGGTATGCCGGGGTATCAGATTATTTGGGTCTTTCTCGTAATTATAGATCTGAGCCGTTTTGAAACGTATACCATCCACACCGGTTTCCTTTGCGAGTTCCTTTGCCTGCTCCATCTGATGTTCATTGGGTCGCACCACCAGAAACTGGAAAAAGACATACGGTGTTTTTGAATTTAATTTCTTCTTCCATTTAACAATATTGGCTGCTCCGGCCAACACTTTTTCCAGGTCGCCCCCTATGCGGTACTGGCTGTAAACATCCTGGCTTGTACCGTCCAGTGAAATAATTAACCGGTCCAGACCACTTTCAATTGTTTTGCGTGCATTATCATCATTTAGATAATGGGCGTTGGTAGATGTAGCAGTGTATATTTTTTTTGAGCGTGCATATGCCACCATTTCCAGAAAATCGGGATTCAGAAAAGGTTCTCCCTGAAAATAAAAAGTAAGATAAAGAAGTTCGGGTGCGAGCTGGTCAATCATTCCACGGAAAAAATTCATTTCGAGCATTCCTCTCGGGCGGGTAAATGACCGGAGTCCGCTGGGACATTCGGGACATCTCAGATTACAACTGGTTGTTGGTTCAAACGATATCGATACCGGAGCTCCCCATTGAACCGGTTTACGGGTCCATTTACTGATATAGTAACTCGACAATACCTGAATCCCGTTCCATACCCGACGTGGATTTAGCTTGGTGAAAAGATTGATGGTATCATGCCGGTTGAATTTGGTCATATCACATGTAAAATTAGTTTATTTGCACACGTTTACCTATCGAAATGGCCAAAAAGCAGCGCAGGATCTGGAAGATCATACTTTTTATATTCAGTACCTCGATCGTCATTATGATTAGCATGATGATTTATCAGTGGATTAGCGAAAAAAGAACCGCATTTATTGAATATCCTGAATTCGGGATCAGTATGCCTGTGAATTATTCAATTCATGGAATTGATGTTTCCAAATATCAGGATGTAGTGAACTGGCAGTCCGTGAAGAATATGCGCGTTCAGGATATTTCCATCAGTTTTGTTTTTGTTAAAGCGACAGAAGGATTGGGAAACGAGGATCAGATGTTTAGCAGGAACTGGAAAAGAATAAAAGAAGCCGGTCTGATCCGTGGCGCCTACCATTATTTTTTAGCAACAAAAAGCGGTAAAGCACAAGCTGAAAATTTTATCAATTCCGTAACCCTGCTCCCTGGTGACCTGCCGCCGGTTCTGGATATTGAGCAGACGTATGGCGTGCCTCCGGAGAAGTTAAGACAACGCGCCAAAGAATGGCTGCAAACCGTGCAGGCCTATTATGGAACGGCTCCTATCATTTATACCAATGTTGATTTTTACGAACGATATCTGAAAGATGATTTTGATGGTTATCTTTTATGGGCCGCCCATTATTTACAACCCTCCCAACCCCGCATTTACCGGAGCTGGAGTTTTTGGCAACATAATGAGAAAGGACGCGTGAACGGATGTTATACCATCGTGGATTTCGATGTCTTCAATGGCGATTCACTGGAATTTCGCAAATTGCTTATGAATTGATAATTTATAAAAATGAAAAAGGCCTACTGCGTTGGCACATGTGGTACCTGCGAACGAATCCTGAAGGATTCTGATCTGATCAAAAAAGGTTACACTTATCAGAATATCAAGGAAGATAAAATTACACCGGCCCAACTCGATCAGATGAAAGATATGATCGGGAGCTATGAAGCACTATTTAGTCGAAGGGCACTTAAATATAAATCCATGGGCCTGAAAGATAAAAAGCTTACAGAAAACGACTATCGTGATCTGATATTGCAGGAATATACATTTCTCAAAAGACCGGTTATTATTTCAGGGAAAAAAATATTCTCGGGCAGTGAAAAGAAGACGGTTGCTGAGGTAATAAAACTGAAGTAGTGTGGTGAATGTGGACGGGTAGAGAATGTAATAATTCAAAGTGGAGTTTGGAAATGATCGTGTGGAGATGTGATTTTTTGATTTTACTCCCGATAGTCCTTACGGCACCCCAATGGTTCCCTGTTCCCACCTGAATGGGTCCTCATTGCTACCCCGATGAGTCCTCATTGCCTCCCCGGATTCCGAGGTACCAAAGAGGACCCAAAGAGGACCCAAAGAGGACAATCCGAGGATCCAAAGAGGAAGATTCGGGGAGAATTGACAAATAAAGAGTTTTTTGGGGGGCCTTATAGAGACATTACAGAGACAATATAGAGACCTTATAGAGACTTTCCGCTTGTTGGCAACTATCATGCTCCCAGCCTGCTCCTGGCAGGGTAATAGCTGAGATTATTCTTTGATAATTCTGAGTTTGGCGTAATTCAACATGATTTTCTTCTCCCCGCCCGATTTAAAATTGACTGTCGCAATGGGGTTGTGCGCCGATCCTTCCATCTTTGTCACTTCACCATATCCGAATTTCTGGTGTTCCACTTTATCCCCTGCTGCCAGGTTGGATGTGTCGCTCGGAGCAAAATCTGCTGATGGAATATGAACAGCGGCCGGTGTTTTTGCACTGGCAGAAATATAACTGGGCTTAGCGGGTTCGCGACTTTTTGTTCCGGAGTCTTCGCCACCATGATAGCCGCGGTTGAGACGATCATATGCCGGTCGCCCTCCCCAGGATGATCCGATCTGATTTTTTATTCCCCCACCTGCATAACTGCGATCCAGCTGATTCTCGGGAATTTCTTCAATGAAACGGCTCGGATCATTCTGAATAACGCTTCCGAAACGATAACGTGAATTCGCATACGTGATCCAGAGTTTGTGTTTGGCTCTTGTAATCACTACATAAAATAGTCTCCGTTCTTCTTCCAGCTCTTCCCTGGTATTGATTGACATCGCATTGGGAAAAAGAGATTCTTCCAGGCCAGCTGCAAATACGCAGCTGAATTCAAGCCCCTTCGCCGCGTGTATAGTCATGAGCTTTACAGTATCTGCTTCCGGATCTTTTTGATCAGTGTCTGTGAGCAAAGTA
>DASSGT010000188.1:0-6603 GCA_035693345.1 Puia sp.
CGAAAGTCCTTTTTTATTCCGGTTTTTCTACAAGGATATTTTCCGCATGCCAACATTCAACGACCTGTATTATACCTATAATGTAAATACCAATCCCAGGTTGCTTCCTGAATATTCCGGACAATATGATGTCGGGATTACTTATTCCAGAAACTTTAAATCCGTTGTGAGTCAATTCAGTTTTAGCGCGGATGGCTATTATAATAACATCAGGGATAAAATTATTGCGGTGCCTGCTCAAAATCTGTTTATCTGGACTATGAAAAATATAGGAAAGGTTCAGATAACAGGGATAGACCTTAATGGACAAGTCAATGGTAAATTCTCGGCTGATTTCAAATGGTCGGCAAGGATGGCTTTTACCTGGCAACAGGCCCTGGATGTAACGGATCCATCGAGTTCGGTTTATAAAGATGAAATTCCATATACCCCCAATCAATCCGGTTCCGCGATGGCTGCCATTTATTATAAGATCTGGAGTGCCGGCTATAATATTTTATTTTCCGGTGAAAGGTATACGTTGGGAGAAAACGACCCAACCAATCTCTTATCGGGCTGGAATGAACAGGATGTTTTTATATCCGTACAGATTCCCACTAAATATTTTCAAACAACTGTTAAAGGAGAAGTGAATAACATATTCAATCAGCAATATGATGTGATTCACTATTATCCGATGCCAGGCAGGTCTTATAAATTAAGTATAACTATTAACAACTTATAAAAAGTCAACAATGAAAAAAAACAAACTTTTATTTGCGGTATGTATAATACTCACGTTTTTATATTCCTGTTCGAAGGATAATACGCCGGCGCCCCCGCCCGCTCCGCCGAAAGTAACTACGGGTGTATTCGTATTAAACCAGGGAACATTTGGTATGAATAATACAACACTGACCTACTATGATTTTGCCGCAGGTACGCAAACAACAGACTTCTTTAAAAATGTAAATGGTTTCGGACTGGGTGATACCGGAAGTGATTTCATTATTTATGGGAGTAAAATGTTTATCGTGATGAATGTTTCCGGTTATGTTGCGGTA
Source organism: Puia sp. (assembly GCA_035693345.1). GTDB lineage: Bacteria > Bacteroidota > Bacteroidia > Chitinophagales > Chitinophagaceae > Puia. The sequence goes on from DASSGT010000188.1 coordinate 1,044, forward strand.
GCGAATGGTATTACAGCGAAGTTTATTGATACGATCAGTTTTAAAAATGCCGGTGTGAACAGAGGCCCTGAAAATATTGTGGCCGCAGATGGACACGTATTTGTTTCCTCTACCGATGGAACGGTTGCCGTTATCGATACTTCCTCCCTTGCTGTAATAAAATATATTAAAGTTGGATCAAATCCGGCTCAGATGGCAGTCGCCGGCGACATTTTATATGTTAGCAATACGGGTGGTTACAATGCGCCGAAATACGATTCCACTGTTTCTGTCAGTCCTCTAAATTCGCTTACCGAAACAGGCAGGATCGTAGTGGGAATAAACCCGGGCAGTATTGCTACGGATAATGCAGGTAACATTTATATTGCCTGCACAGGTGATTATGTCGCTGTTAAGCCAAGGCTGGTTAAAGTAAACATTAACTCAAGTACCATTCAATCAGTTGACAGTGCTTTCGGAAACATACGCTATTATAATAGCAATTTATTTACCACCGGCGGTTATCTGGGTGCTGCAAATGTTGGAATATTCAATACGACTAATCTGGGTTCTGTCAGATCCTCATTCATAACTGACGGAACAGTAATTGAAAACCCATACGGATTGGATATAGATCCCGCCACGGGGGATGTGTATGTAGGTGATGCAAAAGATTATAATTCCTCCGGTGAAGTTTTTTGTTTTGATAAAACAGGGAAAAAGAAATTCAGTTTCTCATGTTCACCCGGTATCAGTCCGTTTAAGACGGCCCTGGTTCAACAATAAGAACAAGTGTGAGAGCATGGAGTATGGGAGTATGAGAGTCGATTCATAATTTATAATTAGTTTTGACTCTTTACCACACTTATAACACTTAACATGCAATCAGGATTTAACGAGTTACTAACTGTGACGTTTACCCTGTTTGCCGTAATTGATGTTGTAGGTTCGATCCCCCTGCTCTTATCACTAAAAAAACAAATGGGAGGAATACCGGAAGTTAAGGCAACCCTGATTTCCGGTGGCCTGATGATTTTATTCCTGTTTCTGGGTGAACCGTTATTGCATGTGCTTGGTGTTGAAACACATTCTTTCGCCGTTGCCGGTTCGATCATCATTTTCATACTGGGCATGGAGATGGTACTGGGAATCGAATTTTTCAAGTCGGATAAGGATTCGAAATCTTCCCTGGTCGTACCGATTGCCTTTCCGTTGATTGCTGGTTCCGGAACACTTACGACCATCATTTCTCTGAAAGCCAACTACGAGGAAAGTATGTTATTGATTGCTATTCTGATCAATCTGATCATTGTTTATATCGTCCTGAAATCCCTCAACCTCATAGAACGGATTTTGGGTCCCGGCGGTATGATTGCCATACGTAAATTTTTTGGCGTAATATTGCTGGCCATTGCCATAAAAATCTTTAGTAGCAATGTGCCCGGATTGATAAAATAGGCCTCGTCGTACAATGGATAGTATAAGAGTTTCCGAAGCTCCAGATCCAGGTTCGATTCCTGGCGAGGCCACTTCCCACCTTCCGCTTCTGCGGATTATATCGAATCAGTTATCCGGTTTGTCGAAATAATTTCAGTTTATCGCAGCCTTGGGTAGTTTTGTATTATAAAAATATTCGTTTAACCCCCGTAAAACGTCTTTATTATGGAATACGATAACGACCGGATTGTAAAGGGCGTTCATAAAACCGAGGTATACTGCTGGGTATTTTTTGTGCTATTGAATCCGCTGGTCAACAGTCTTGCGATATTCCCGCGACAACAGTCAGCCTGGATCGCCTTAATACTGGTAAGCCTGTTCATATCCCCGCTGTACATTATTTTCTCAAGAATTATTGTACCCAAATTCCTTTACACAGGTAAACACTTCCTATTTGGTCTTCTGACGATTTTATTCTTCCTGGTTGTGATTAGTTTGGTTTTCCTGATGAATGGGATCATGTTGTTTTTTGTTCAGGGAGTGGGACAATACTACTTTGCATTTTCTACAGTCAGCCTGGCCAGGGAAGGAAGCTGGATTTTCATAAATACCTTTTTGGCTGTTTCTATTGCATTTCTGAGGAGAAATCTGAATGAGGAAGAGACAATTGAAGAGCTTCAAAAAGATAACACTTTTTATAAACTCCGATACTTCCGTACGCAATTAAACCCTCATTTTCTTTTTAATACGCTCAATAGTATTTATTCGCTCAGTCTCGATAAAAATGAAAAGACACCCGAAGTGGTCATCAGATTATCCGATATTATGCGCTTTCTGATTTACGAGTGCAATGAAGAGAAAATACCGCTGGAGAAAGAAATTGAATTTATCAGAAATTATATTGAGATTGAAAAAATCAGATATGACGCCGATATAAAATTCACAATCGAGGGGACTACGGAGGGAATTATGATTGAACCATTTTTATTCATTTCATTTATAGAAAACGGCTTCAAACATGCCATTGATAATTCGTTTGCAAAACCATTTATTTATATCACACTGAAAGTAAGTAAAGAACAGATTGTTCTTAATGTGATTAACAATACGAGTCTGGAACTGGAAACCCAGGCAAAGAAGATACAGGGCAAAGGTCTTGTCAACAGCAAAAGTGTATTGGAATTGCTTTATCCGGACGCATATTCACTGGATATTATTCAGACTGAAATAAAGGACAGAAAGGAAAGTAAGTCGAGGTTCAAAAATGCAAAGGAAAGGTTGCAGCAATTGTACCCGGATGCTCATACACTTGACGTAATTTTGAGTAACAATACATTCACCGTTTCTTTAATTTTATTAACCGGTTTACTTGATAAGATGTATCATTATAGAAGATGAAAGACTGGCGCAGGATGTTATTAAAAATCACCTGCAGAAATCCGGCCGGTTTGAACTGATTGGTACATATCGGAATGCACCCGAAGCAAAAGAAGCTCTTGAACGGGAGACTGTGGATCTGATTTTTCTGGATATCCAATTACCCGGAATGACAGGTTTGAATTTCCTTCGTTCCCTGTCAAATCCACCACTTGTGGTGTTTACCACGTCGTATCCTGAGTACGCACTTGAAAGTTATGAATTCAATGTGATTGATTATTTGTTAAAACCGGTTTCTTATGAACGATTTTCAAAAACTATTGACAAAATCATTGATGGAAAAATATTTAAGACGTCTAATACTGAAATAAAAACAGTGAACCGGGATCATATTTTTATCAGGTCAGAGGGGAAGTTTTTCAGGATCAGTTTTGCCGACATAATATATATTGAGGGAATGAAGGACTATCTTAAGATACACACAAAAGAGCATGTAATCATTACTCATCAGACCATGATAGATATGGAAAACATTCTCCCGGGCAGCAATTTCATCCGTATACATAAATCTTATATTGTTTCGATTGCATATATAAAAGCCGTCTTTGGAAATTCTGTCGATATGGGGAAGACGCAATTACCGATCGGATTGAATTATAAAGAGAGGATTATGAGTTTCGTAACCGGAAAGTCTTTCGGCACACTGTAGCTTTAAATTGGCATGTAAATATTTCTTCATTCCCCATTGTTCAGGAATTCATTTAATAACGGAAATAATTTTGATGGTTCCTCCACCTGTGGGTTATGAACGGAGTATTCGAACATTACAAAATGTGCCTGAGGACAATACTCTTTAAATTTGATCATCATTTCCGGTACTGCAACCCGGTCATATCGACCACCGTAGATCAGCACTGGCATAGCCAGCGATTTCAATTTAGTTCGATAATCGAAGCTACCGATGTCGCTGCCTACGATGAAATCCCCGTCCTTTCCCACCATTTGATAATACAATTTCGTATTATTTGGATTTGGATAAGGTTTTGTAAATGAGGCGGTGGAAGGTTTTCGCTGAAAATTGTCCGGATTATAAGAATAGAGAAATCCATAAGGCACTTTACTATATATGGCCTGATGTTCCGGATCGCTGGAGACGAAACCCTGTTCGCGGATTTTCATAAGATCCGCCCATATTTCCGGATAGTTTGTCCTGATTTCATGGTTGCTATTATCATCATTTTCCTGCCACATGATAAAACTGTGAAAGGTATTAGCCAGCACGAGATGTTTTACATGTTGTGGATATTTGATGGCGTACCCCTGTGCCACCAGCCCGCCATAAGAGTGGCCCAGCACGTTAATCTGATCGAGATGAAGTCCGACTCGAAGGCCTTCGATGTCTTCAATGTCTCTTTCCAGGGAATATTCCTTTACATTTTTTGCCGTATCTGATTTGCCTCGCCCGAAAGCGTCAAAATATACAATCATATTATGAGCTGCCATCGGATCAAAATCCCTGTAAGAAATGTGCGCACCCCCGGGTCCACCGGGAATAATAAAAAGCGGATCTCCCTTACCCACCAGAACCACCCATAATTTTGCGCCATTTACCAAAATATATTTGCCATCCTTTTGACTATCCGGATAAGGCTGTGCGGAAACATTCAAAATAATAAAAACTAAAACGAGGATTGAGGCAAATTTTTTACTCATACACATATCGATAAATTTCATTTTACTAAGATCCCTAAATAAGTTCAGTCAGGCTCCATTCCTTTATAATCAGTAAAACTATTTATAATTTGATATCTTAGCACGGGTATCCGGATCATATTTACGTTCAAATAATTTATTCTGCGACAACCGTCCGGGCCCCTTTCCAACATGAACGATTCATTGAAAATCTGAAAAGTCTGGAAAAAATGATTGATTTACCGGGAAATAAAACAAATACATTGATGTCTATTCAATCCGATATTGATAGTATCAGTCAGATTCCGATCATACCCTCACTGCTTGAGGTCATCTGCCGGACTACCGGAATGGGGTTTGCCGCTATTGCGCGCGTTACTGAAGATAAATGGGTGGCTTGCAGTGTAAGAGACGAAATTTTATTCGGGCTTCAAACCGGAGGTGAATTAAAGCTGGAAACCACGATTTGTAACGAAATACGGCAAACTCACCGGGCAGTTGTAATCGATGATGTTGAAAAAGATAAAATATTTCGCGATCATCCAACGCCCCGTATGTATGGTTTTCAGAGTTATATTTCAGTGCCCATTTTCAGAAAAGACGGACGGTTTTTTGGAACCCTTTGCGCTATTGATCCGAAACCACATCGGCTAAACACACCCGAGATTCTTGGCATGTTTAATTTGTTCACTGACCTGATTTCATTTCATCTTCAGGCAGTCGAACAGGTATCTGACATGACGTCAAAATTAAAAGACGAACAGGTAACATCCGGACTCAGGGAACAGTTCATCGCGATCCTGGGTCACGATTTGAGAAATCCGCTGAGTGCGATTACATTCAGTTCCGAACTTCTTTTGGAATTGCCACTGGATAAAGAAGCCGTATCGTTGATAAATATTATTAAAAAAAGTTCCGGCAGGATGGGTAGGTTAATAAAAAACACACTGGACTTCGCAAAGGGTCGACTTGGTGGTGGGATCATTTTGAACCAATCAAACTGTGAGTTTCTACAGCCGATCCTGGAAGATGTTATTGAAGAACATCGAATGGTTCGGCCAGATGTTGACATCAT
>DASSGT010000189.1:0-2147 GCA_035693345.1 Puia sp.
ATGTTGTTTGTATCTCCCTGCCAAACAACCTTCATGAAGCGGCCGTTATGTTATGTTGTAAGCATAAGAAAGCAGTTATTACAACAAAACCTCTGGGAAGAAATGCGGTTGAAGCAAAACGGATGCTGGAGGCGGTTGAAAAGGCCGGTATTTTCAATGGGTATCTGGAAGATCTGGTTTATACTCCGAAATTTCTGAAGGCACTGGAAAGTGTAAAAAACGGTGCGTTGGGAAGGATTTTGTGGTCAAAGTCCAGAGAAACCCATCCGGGTCCTCATAGCGACTGGTTCTGGGATCTGGAACAGGCTGGTGGTGGTTGTATACTGGACCTCGGATGTCATTGCGTGGAAATCGGGCGCGGATTTATTGGCAAAGACATTAAACCGGTTGAAGTGATGTGTTGGGCAGATACCCAGGTAAAGCCTATTGAGGCGGAAGACCATGCGATCGGTCTTGTGAAATACGAAAATGGAGCGATCGGTCAGTTTGAAGTCAGCTGGACATTTCGCGGAGGGCTTGATCTTCGCGATGAAGTGATGGGAACAGAAGGAACCATCTGGCTCAATAACTTTTTAAGAACAGGATTTGAAATGTTTACGACAGGCAAGGGGGGCGATTACCTGGCAGAAAAAGCTGAGTCGAATTCGGGTTGGCTGTTTCCGGTCGGTGATGAAATGAATGACCTTGGTTATAATCATATGTTTACAGATATGTTCAACGCCATCGAAAAAGGAATTGAACCAAAGGAAACTTTTTATGACGGTTATGTTGTGAATTCCATCCTGGATGCGGCTTACAAGTCTGCAAAAACAAAACTCTGGGAACCTGTTCAACTGGATATATGGCGTGGTCAGACAGGTCTGACAAAACCCTCCAATCTGGTTGAATATGACAAGGATCATTATCTGATTAAAGAAGAAACGACCCATTACGGTGCGAAGAAACTGATTCTTAAAAATAAGAAGAGCGGGGTTATTTCCGAGAGAGTACTTTAAGACAAGTATGGAAGAATGGAAGTATGAAAGTTTGGAAGTACCAACAAACACTAACTGTTATACTATACTTCCAGTCTTCCATACTTCCACACTTCCACACTTGTATTATGGATTCCCAACAACATACACCTTCCCCTCCGTGATACCTTTCCATTGATCGGTGCGGAATGGAACAGCAGGAAAATCTTCAAAGTTGTAAAGATTGGCATCACTGTTATCGTCAGACCATGCATAGCGAACGGCTACCGGTGAAGACACCTCATTCGCAGATACTACTACTTTGTTATTTTCCAAAAAAGCCTTAGCGTAGTGGAAACGATGATCTGATCCGGCAATTTCAAATCCACGGACATACCCATATTTATCTCTCACCATCAGTCCGCTTCCCGTGTGAGAAAAACTTATGACAGCTTTATTTCCCTGCACACTCATTGACTCATACACTGGCCCACTATATTCCATGGGTTTACTATAAATATTATTCAGTGCTATAGCGGACAGACGCAGGCCGACATCCTTTTTATTTTTTGGATGAATATCATTGGGTTCTCCAATATCGTTCGTAACCGACATGCCTGTGGCCTCCAGGTTTAGGGCATATGATTGTGCTTCGCGCAATTCAGCCCAACTGCTTCCTTTTTCGCTGTCCCCATTCTCTGCTTTGAAACTGGCCAGTTGTACAAAATAGAAAGGAAAATTGCCCTGACCCCAGTGTCGTCTCCAGTCCGTAATCATCAGCGGGAAGGTCGTACGGTATTGATACGCACGCCCGGCATTGGCTTCTCCCTGATACCATAAGACACCCCGGATACCATACGGAATCAATGGATTGATCATTGCATTGAATAACAGACTAGGATAATCATTGGGTCCGATACCACCACCGTTACCGGCAATTTTTGCAATACGGAAATGCCAGTCATTGCCCAGAGGCATGATACCGTTTTCAGTTTTCAGATTTATAGCAGAAGAATCCTCATAAAAGCCTCCTCCTCCGCCCGTATCTTCCACCCGAACGGCTATCAGATTTTTGCCTGTCCTGAATACACCAGGCGGGACATGATATATTCTTTTCTCCTCCCAGTTTCTTGTGGAACCAACCCAAATGCCATTTACATAGGTTTCGTCATTGTCATCAATTTTTCCAAGAGA
>DASSGT010000190.1:0-3088 GCA_035693345.1 Puia sp.
CGGAGCAACTGCAACGGTAAAAGGATCCGAACTTGTTAAACAACCAGTCACAACCGCCACACAGGCTCTGCAGGGAAAAATGGCCGGAGTACAAATCATCACGAGTGGTCAGCCTGGTGGTCTTCCTGTTGTCAGGATCAGGGGTGTGGGAACCATGCTGTCTGGTGCAGACCCATTATATGTGGTGGATGGTATCCTGACCAATGATATCACCAATATTAATAATTCTGATATCGTCGATGTAACAGTTTTAAAAGATGCTTCTTCGGAAGCCATCTATGGTGTTCGTGCGGCAAACGGCGTTATTATCATCACAACAAAACAAGGCGTTGCGGGTAAAGTCAGGGTGAATTATTTTGGAAATTTTGGTGTACGTATGGCTACCAACCTGGTACCCATGGCCAATTCAGAAGAATATATTGATTATGTGCAGGCATCACTCGGACCGAACGTCCAACCAACTGGTTATTCAACCAATTGGTATGACCAATTTTTAAGAAATGCATTTGAACAGACTCATAATATTTCCTTATCCGGAGGATCTGAAAATAATAAATATCTGTTTAGTGTTGGCTACGTAAATGATCAGGGTATCGTAATCGATAATAACTACAAAAGATGGACTTTCCGTTTGAATGATGAATACAGGATCAGCAGCATGGTGAAGTTTGGTTTCAATGCTTCTTATGCCAATAGTGTTACACAAAGTGTAAACCAATCTTACAACAGTACGAACAATTCCCAAAATCTGGGAACGGGAAATGCTTTTAACGACGCATATCGTGCAAGCCCGACCATTCCATCCAAGGTGAACGGAAAATATGGCAACACATCTGCCTTTCAAAACGTAGGTAATCCGTTATTGGATATTGAAAATAATAATAACAGAACAAATGATAATCGCACACAGGGTACTGTATACCTTGAAATAAAGCCTATCACTTCACTCACCTTTAGAAGTGCCCTTTCAGGAGATCTGGACATTCCCGATAACCGCGTGTATAATTATGCCTTTGCAGCTGACACAACCACATTCATTACCGGTGGTGGAAATCAGAGCAATGCAAAAAGCAATCTGACTGTAGGAAATCTCAAAAAATTTCATTGGATATGGGACAACACACTCACATTTAATAAGAGATTTGACAAACATAATCTCACTGTACTCGCTGGAGTCGTGTCCGAACAGGCAAACAGCAACTATAATACTTCTTACCGCCAAAGCGTTCCCTCTGATCCCAATCTCTGGTATATTCCATTGGGTGATCCACAAACGCAAACCACCGGTCCTCAGGATCAGCCCACCATTGCCGCCAATATTTATCAATGGACAAGGCTTTCTTATATAGCCCGTGCCAACTATAGTTACAATGACCGGTATTTGTTAACAGCAACAATACGTGCTGATGGTAGTTCACTGTTTCCGGCTAATAATCGCTGGGCTTATTCTCCATCCATCGGCGTGGGCTGGATAGTGACGAAGGAAAGCTTCATGGATAATCAAAAAATATTTGATGTATTAAAACTTAAAGCCAGTTGGGGTAAGGTAGGAAACGACAACGTTCCAGTGGGTTCATTTACAAATACCCTCACTCCCAACTTGCCTTATTTCTTCGGAGGTTCTGCTACAGGGGGAAGTGCCGTTACACAGCTAAAAGATAATAATCTTACCTGGGAACAGGTGGAAGAAACAGATATCGGTCTGGAATTTACCATGTTAAAGCAAAAATTGACAGGTGAAATAAATTACTATAACAAGAAAAATAATAACGCGCTAATAAATGTTGTGGTGCCGTCTACGCTTGGCAGCCAGCCCAGTTATGTCTTAACAAATGCAGCCAATATTCAAAATCAAGGAGTAGAACTTTCGTTACGATGGAGTGAGGCTATCAATAATAAGTTCTCTTATTACATTTCCGGCAATATTACATATAATAATAACAATGTGCTCGGTCTGAATGGCGGCCAGCCTTATATCGATGGTCCGGTTGGTGTAAATCAACCGTATGTTACCAGAACTGATAATGGCCATCCGGTAGGAAGTTTTTATGTTCAGAAAGTATTGGGTGTTTTCCAGAATCAAAATGAGATCAATGCATATACCGATAAAAATGGGAACCTGTTACAACCCAGTGCAATTCCAGGAGATTTTAAATATGAATACGATGTGAATGGAAAACTGGATTCAGTATTTGCCGGCTCCTATCAGCCTAAATTTTATTTTGGACTGAGTCTTGGGTTCACATATATGGCATTTGATTTCTCCATAGATTTTTATGGAAACGTTGGCAACAAGATATACAACGGGAAAAAAGCAACCCGTCAAACCTTTTTGGATAATATGGAGGAATCCACCGCAAAAGATCGATGGACCCACTCCAATCCAACCAATTCAGAGCCGAGGGCAAATGCAGGCAACCTTCCCGCGTCTACCTATTTTGTAGAGTCAGGAGACTTTTATAGGATTAATAATATCAATATCGGATATACGCTGCCGGCTTCTGTTTTACAAAAATTGAAATATATCGCAAGCCTGAGGGTATTTGTTACATCACAAAATCCTGTCACCATTCAAAAGTTCAGCGGTTTTTCTTCTGAATTACCAGGATCGCCCACTTCCTCAGGCATTGAATTAAATCCATATCCTACAACTAAAACTTTTGCGGTCGGGGTTAGTCTCGGCTTATAAATACATCCATTGACAAAAAGAAAAGTCATATGAACATTTCAAAATATTTGATCCCCTTGCTCATCTTGTCTTCGGGATGTAAGAAGGATTTTTTGGACGTCCCACTGCAAGGTCAGTCAACTGCGCAGAATGATCCGAATTATGCACAAAACCTCGTCACTGGTGTATACAGTAGTTTGATCTTCACTGATGCGGGCGGACCGTTTGGTGGATTTGATACGCATGGCTTTGCATATATTTCTGCAACCAATATTATGTCGGATGATGCTGACAAAGGCAGTTACCCCGGAGATCAGGATGCAACAGCTGGACAATTCGATAATTTTAGTTTCACAAGCGGGAATTCATTTATCAATTCTATCTGGAGCGGACATTATGCCGCCATATCCAGAACAAATA
>DASSGT010000191.1:0-3969 GCA_035693345.1 Puia sp.
TCTGGAAGTCAGGAGATAGAGAATCACAATTGCTTTACGCTTTACGCTTTACGCCTTACGCTTTATGCTTAACGATATGCGCGCCCTCTGATATCACCGTCGAATAACAATCCGGAATCCTCCCATATTTTTTTTCGTATGACGACTGAATACCGGATATAAAAATCTCGGCGGAATCATTTTCTACCAGCGTAATAATACAGCCACCGAAACCACCACCCATTTGTCTGGCTCCTTTTACGCCTTTCATTTCTTTTATCGCTCCGACCAGAAAATCAGATTCCGGACAACTGACAGCATAGTCATTGCTCAGGCCATCATGAGATGCATACATCAATCTTCCGAAAGCCTCGAGATCATGTTGTTTTAAAAAATCACAACCAGCCAGCAGACGTTGATTCTCTCCTATAATAAAACGGCATCTCTTATAAACTGTACTATCCAGCTCTGCTTTATGGTTCTCCAATAATTCTGATCCTACATCGCGCAATGAATGGATGTTTGAATCATATTTTCGGAGAACCTCCACTCCTGTATTACATTGCTGCCGCCGGAGGTTGTATTCCGATGAGGCCAGCGAGTGGCTCACCATTGAATTCACCAGAATGAGTCGGATATCAGGAAAATCAAATGGTATGTACTCATATTCCAGGTTTCTACAGTCCAGTTTTATCAGGTGACCCGATTTCCCGTGAAGGCTCGCGAACTGGTCCATGATTCCACATTGAAGATTTGCGAACTGATGTTCGGTTTTTTGACCTGCGAGTGCAAGTTCCATTCTGGATAAACCCAGATGAAAGAATTCATTTAATGCCAGTCCGAATGCGGAGCAAAGTGCTGCAGATGAACTCATACCTGCTCCGACGGGTACATTGCCTGTCACCACTACATCCATGCCTACCGGCAGACGGTGTTCGGGCATGATCATATAAATCATTCCCAATAAATAAGTTGGCCAGCCTTTGACAGGATGCATGTCATCGAGTGAAAAAGTATAATCTTCCTGATATTCAAGAGCCCTGACAGTCAGATGGTTTTTACCGTTGGGAGCCATGGCCAGCCAGATATTTCTGTCGATGGCGGCCGGCAGAACGAAACCCTGGTTATAATCTGTATGTTCACCAATCAGATTTACGCGGCCTGGTGCTGCAGTCAATTGGTATTCGTTTCCAAAATATTGTTGAAATTGCCTGTGAATATCCATTTCCATCATCAAAATTAAACGTACTGAATGTCATTCAATATTACACCTGAAAGAGATGAGGATCTGGATCTGTTACAGATCACCGACCTCAGCACCGGTATTCAGGTTCGGGTACTGCCTGAACTGGGTGCGCTTTTACATGAATTTTCGATACCCCTGGGTAATCGCAGAATCCAGGTCATAAACAGTTACAAAAACCTGGCTGACCAGAAAGAAAATGCTGCCTTTTATAAAAGCGCCAAGCTTTCCCCTTTTGTTTGCCGTATATCAGAAGGAAAATATGAATTTGAAAATATCAGTTATGAATTTCAAAACAAATTTAATGACGGATCTGCAATACACGGTATTCTGGCCGACAAACCTTTTACAGTATTGGAAAAATCAAGCCGGGAAGAGGAAGCATTTATTCTTCTTGAACACCATTATCAAAAAGAAGATCCGGCTTATCCCTTTGAATACTTAATAAATGTCAAATATACATTAAAAAAGGGTGGTCGCCTGTACCTGAATACAACAGTCAAAAACCTGTCTTCACAGCGCATACCCATGGCCGATGGATGGCATCCATATTTTAGTCTGGAAGGAGAAGTGAACGACTGGTTATTATCCTTTCATTCCAGGGAAAAACTGGCGTTTAATGAAAAACTGATCCCGCTCGGACACACCGTGAATGCGCCGGACTTCTATTCTCCCAAACTGATTGGCGATGAATTTTTTGACAATTGTTTCCTGTTGGAACCGGATTCAGGTGTACCGGCGGCGACACTGGAAAATCCGGCAAATAGTCTTCGTCTCAGCTTTTATCCGGATCATTCTTATCCTTTTCTCCAGATATATACTCCCCCGGATCGCAGGAGCATTGCAATAGAAAATCTGAGTTCAGCACCAGACTCATATAATAATGGAATGGGTCTGATCATTTTGGAACCCGGCGATTCACAAAGTTTTAGCGTGTTATATCAACTTGAATTCAGGTAAACATGTACCTTGCCTCACAATTGATTTTATGAAAAGTTTGAAATTCTTCTTTGCTGTGGCCGGTATGTTTTTACTGGCAGGATGTTTTGAAATTAATGAAGATATTAGTGTGAAACCAGATGGTTCCGGTGTGTATTCTGTCCATACGGATATGAGCCAGCTTCTGCAGGCTATGCAGACTTACCTGGGTAAGGATGAAATAGACAAACAGCTGCCGCAAAAAGAAATCGATACAACGGTGATGATGAAAACCCTTCTGGACACAGCCAAAAATATTACACCTGAAAACAAGGCCCTGATAAAAGATGGATCTGTTCATCTGAAACTGAATATCAACGAGAAAGTATTCAACAGCGATATCGTTATTCCTTTTAAAAGCCAGTCGGATCTCCAGAAGCTTTATAATTCCATGAATAATCAGACGCTCGGATTCAACCAGTTGTTCAAAGGAATAGCCGGTAAACAAGATACAGCTATGTCCGGAAATGATCAGGGCATGCCTGATATGAATCAGTTCAATGCCATTTATGATTTTGAAAGTCGTGATGGACTTTTATCCCGTAAACTGAACCAGGAAAAATGGAAGGCCCTGCAGGCGAGTCCGCAATTTGCACAAATGAAGGACGCCGGCAGTATGGGTATTTCCATTCCGTATACGCTTACTATCAGTATCCCCAGACCGGTTAAAAAAGTAGATAACGAACTGGCTAAACTTTTTCCCGACAGAAAAAAGGTTGTGATCCAGTATAACCTGGTCGAAGTCTTCGAACATCCTGAAAAATTCGAATACACCATCGTTTATTAGTCAAAAAAGCAATGCTTAGAAAAACGGATTTTCTTGTGGTCGGATCGGGCATCGCCGGGTTAACGTATGCGTTGAAAGTAGCGAAAGCCTGTCCCGATAAACAGGTGCTGGTAATTACCAAGACCATTGCGGACGAAACCAATACAAAATACGCGCAGGGTGGTATTGCGGGCGTTACGGATTTTGAAAATGACAGTTTCGAAAAACATATTGAGGATACACTGATTGCCGGAGACGGACTTTGTAATCTGAAGACAGTCGAAATTGTTGTACGGGAAGGTCCGCTGCGCATTCAGGAAATGATTGACTGGGGTGCGCGCTTTGATAAAGACTCCGCCGGCGAATATAAACGAGGAAGGGAAGGTGGTCATTCTGAATTCAGGATACTGCATCATAAAGACGTCACAGGCCGTGAAATGGAACGTGCTTTATTGCAAACTGTTGCCGAACAGAAAAATATCGAAATCATCAAGCATTGTTTTGTGGTGGACATCATCACACAACATCACCTGGGTTACCTGGTAACCAAGGGTACCCCGGATATTGAATGTTTTGGAATTTATGCGCTGGACATGCAGGAGAACATGACCGTGAAAATTTTATCCCGCATAACTGTTTTTGCTACCGGTGGTAACGGTCAGGTTTATCGTACAACCACCAACCCGGTGATTGCGACCGGCGATGGCATTGGCATGGTCTATCGCGCAAAGGGACGGATTGAAAATATGGAATTCATCCAGTTTCATCCGACGGCTTTATATCAGCAGGGCGTAAGTCCGGCCTTTCTGATTACTGAAGCAGTACGTGGCGATGGGGGCATTCTCCGCAATAAAAAAGGAGAAGCTTTTATGGAGAAATATGATGAACGCAGGGATCTGGCTCCCCGTGATATTGTTGCCCGGGCTATTGATAGTGAAATGAAAAAAGCAGGTACTGAACACGTATATCTGGACTGCCGGCACATGGACATGAAAAAATTCAT
>DASSGT010000192.1:0-3539 GCA_035693345.1 Puia sp.
GCCACCCAGCTTGGATTTGAAATAGATGCAGAAACTTTCAGTGCAATCGTCCAGGATGCCGATCGTATTCGTATTATTTCACAGGAAAGGATAACCGAAGAAATCAATAAGATGATTTCATCACCGATGCCTTCAGTGGGATTTGACCTCCTTTTCAGGTCGGGTTTGTTGCAAATCATTTTTCCGAAAATGGCAGATCTGTCGGGGGCGGAATATATTGACGGACTCGGCCATAAAGATAATTTCTATCATACCCTGCAGGTACTTGATAATATCGCCGTTAAAACAAATGATCTATGGCTGAGATGGGCAGCTATTTTGCACGATATCGGTAAACCGGCAACGAAAAAATTTGAGCCGGGTCATGGATGGACTTTTCACGGACATGAAGTAATCGGCGGCCGGATGATTCCGAAGATATTTGATCAGATGAAGTTGCCGATGAATGAAAAGATGCGTTTCGTGCGCAAACTGGTGGAATTGCATCTGCGGCCAATTAGTCTGACCAAAGAAAATATTACGGATTCCGCGATCCGGAGATTATTATTCGATTCCGGGGAAGACATAGATTCGCTGATGATTCTTTGTGAAGCCGATATAACGTCAAAGAATAAACAAAAAGTAAAGCGATACCTGGAGAACTTTGAACTTGTGCGCAAACGTCTGATAGAAGTGGAAGAGAAGGATCGTATCAGGAACTGGCAACCTCCGGTTTCGGGGGAAATGATCATGGAGATTTTTGGTATTGGGCCCTCCAGAATAGTGGGAGACCTTAAAAATCTAATCCGCGAGGCCATTCTGGAAGGTGAAATTGAAAATACAATGGAAGCGGCAAGTCAGTATATGTTGCGCAAGGCAGCCGAAATGGATTTGAAACCGGTTAGCCGGGCTCAGGACATTAAAGACAAATAAAATAAGCTGGCCGATAATTTGATGGTTTCATTTATTTTTGGCCTTTATAACCAGTAACATTATGGCAGTTTTAAAATTCAGGATATATTTTGAGGAGGATGATAGTGTTTACCGGGATGTGGTGGTAAAACATAATCAGCATTTTTTGGAATTACATCAGGTAATATTAAAAGCTTACGAGTTTGACAATAAACATCAGGCTACTTTTTTCAGAAGTAATGATCATTGGCAACGTGGCAGAGAGATATCACTTGAAAAATATGATAAGGAATACAAAGTACCGCCTCTTCTGATGGCTGAGACCACCATTGGTTCAGAAATAAAAGACCCGAATCAGAAATTTGTCTACCTCTACGATTTTGTAAAGAACTGGTCTTTTCTGGTTGAGCTGATCAATGTGTCAAAGGAAGAAAACGTTAAACTGGAGTATCCGGCTGTTTTGAAATCAGAAAGCATCGGACCTTCGCAATATGGAACCCGCGGTCTGATCGGCGACAAGCTGGCTGAGGTAGAAGAAAAATATGATTTAAACAGGAGCGCCGAAGGTTATAGTGAAGTGGGAGAGGAAACCGGTGATCTGGATTCAGAAGAAGAAATCGGCCCGGAAGAGGATACCTCACTCGAATAATGTTTCCCAAAACAGTCATCATTATTTCTGGCCCCACGGCATCAGGTAAAACTGCTCTTGCCATGGAATTGGCCCGGCATTTTAACACTTCTATTATTTCGGCAGACAGCCGGCAATGTTTTCGTGAGCTGGATATTGGTGTTGCAAAGCCAAGCCCCTTGCAGCTTTCAGAAGTAAAACATTATTTTATTAATTCACATTCTATTCGGGATGAAGTCAATGCATCCATTTTCGAGTCCCTTGCATTGTCCTGGTGCGAAGAAATATTTTCAGGTCATGATACTGTTGTGATGTGCGGTGGAACAGGTCTTTACATCAGGGCATTTCGTGAAGGACTGGATGAAATTCCCCCAATTAACGAGGGCATCAGAAAAAAAATTACCGATCAATATCAAAATCAGGGAATAACCTGGCTACAGCAATCCCTGCAACATTCGGATCCTTTGTTTTATGAATCCGGAGAAATCACAAATCCGCAGCGTATGATGCGCGCGCTGGAAGTCATTCAAAGCACTGGCAGGTCCATCATCACGTATCGAAACCTGCAGAAGAAACAACGGAATTTTCGCATGCTTGAGTTTGGCATTCGATTACCAAGAAAAGAATTGTATCAGCGAATTGATCATCGCGTAGATGAAATGATGAGTAAGGGATTGTTGGAAGAAGCTGGGTCTCTTCTTCCTTATCAGCATCTGAACGCACTGCAGACAGTTGGGTATACTGAATTATTTCAACACCTGCAGGGAAAATCAGGATTAGAGGAAGCCGTTTCTCTCATCAAACAAAACACGCGGCATTATGCCAAACGACAAATCACCTGGCTGAATAAAAATGAACATCTGATCTGGCTGGAAGGCGATTTTAAAAAAAATGTTCTTGACGCGTACAAGGATATCAAAATTTAATTCCAAATGTGAGTATCAGGTTACCGGTATATTGTTTTACGGTGGAATAAACATTGTCTTTATTGCTAAGACGATAAGGAAAATTCACATCATTGAGAATAGATTCAACATAGGTCAGATCGATAAATATTCCCCGTTTTCTATATCCCAAACCACCGCCCACCGTCATCCTGTTTCCATTTAATACTGAGGAGGAATAGGGGTCCATCGAATAAGATCCACCCAGGCGGAATGCCAGCTCATCCATTTTATACTCTCCACCTAACCGGAAACTAAACGTGTTTTTATAGAAAGACCTGATGACACTGTTTACACCATCAAAATAGCCGTTGTCATTCACGGGGTTTCCATTGTCATCCAATGGGAAACTATATTTACTGCCCGTATTGGCGATATATTCAACGTCGGCTGTTATAAATCCCATTTTCCCTTCGGTTACAGCACCCGGAAAAATATAGGAGCCGCTGACCAGAAGATGCCACGGTGTTTGCAGATCATATTGCAATTCATTACTCACGCCCTGGTCAAGCGTAGCAGAGTTGACTGTTCGCACGCCGGCATAACCTTCGGTATTGCTGACCATGGCAGCTGAGAGATGATCAGTAATGGAATAAAATGTGGGCGTGTGCACAGCCAGCCCTATGCGCCAGTTCAGGTTGGGCCGGAATATCACACCCAGTCTTCCGTTGACCCCCACACCACTGGCCGAATAGTTTTCGGAATACGTGTAAGAAGCAAAATCATTGTTCAGGTTACCGCTGAGATCCGTTTCCGTGTACTGCGTGTTGCGGCTGTAGTTAACAATCGGAACGCCGATCGAAAAACCGTAGTACCATTTGTCATGGGAATTACCTGCCAGTCCGAGTGCTATTTCTGTTATTCCGCCTGAAGTCTGGATGTCTGTATTCTGACCGAGGCTGCCACCGGCAGCCAAAACTTTACCTGGTTGATTAATATTCGGACCGAATCCTCCATTGGAGCTATCGACCAGATAGGTATAAAGCGCCATCCTCGTACCATATGAAATACCGGGGCTTGAAATGGCATCATCGACTGATAATCCGGAGGTATTAAATTCTTCCAGGTAAGCTTCT
>DASSGT010000193.1:0-2391 GCA_035693345.1 Puia sp.
ATTATAGAAAAATCAAGCAGGTAAACGGCCTCATGGTGACCATCTGGCATAATCAATTTTTTGGAAGCGATCCAATGTTTGCGGGATGGAAAGAAGTATATGAAGTGTTTTTAAAGGACCAGATCTTTTGGGATACATAACAAAAGTGTGGCGAACGAGTGAGCGTAATAATGTGAGAATTCAAAATGGAATTTGAAAATGATATTGTGGAAGTGTATGCTAACTTATTTAAGCATTGGCATTTCCATACTTAATTTTCACTTTTTTAACTATCTATGCTCCCTCATTTTTACATTGCGAAGCTAGTGCCTGAAGTGACGCATCCCGGTTATCACCATAACAAGCCCTTCCTTTTTACAAAACTCAATGCTGTCCTTATCGCGAATCGATCCACCGGGCTGGATAAATCCTGAAACCCCTTCAGCTGCTGCAATATGGACACAATCGTCGAATGGAAAGAAAGCATCTGAAGCCAGCATGGCTCCTTTGAGACTGAATTTAAACTGATTGGCCTTTTCGATTGCCTGTCTCAGCGAATCGATACGGCTTGTCTGTCCGCAGCCCTTTCCAATCAGTTGTTTGTTTTTTACAATGGCTATCGCATTTGATTTTAAGTGTTTGCAAACCAGATTCCCGAATATCAGGTCTTGTTTTTCATCATCGGTACTTACTCGTCCACCCATTTCTTCCCATTTTTCAAAATTTCCCTTATCAGCACCCTGAATCAGCATACCATTCAGCAGTGATTTTTTCACCAGAGACTCTTCGGGTTGCTTATATAACTGTAAGAGTATACGGTTCTTTTTTGTTTTGAGCAGATCCAATGCTTCCTGTGAAAAGGATGGCGCGATCAATACTTCAAAAAACAATTCGTTAATCGCCTGTGCGGTTGATAAATCAATTTCATTGTTACAAACGAGCACACCACCGAATGCACTTTCAGGGTCTCCCGCCAGTGCATGATCCCATGCACTTCGTGTAGTGTTCCTGGCTGCGATCCCACAAACATTTGTATGTTTGATAATTGCGAATACTGTTTTTTCTTCAAATTCTCCAATCAGCTGGATAGCCGCATCAATATCCACCAGATTGTTATAAGAAATTTCTTTTCCGTTCAGCTGTTTGAATATTTTCTCCCAGTCCCCTTCAAAAAATGCCTGCTGATGTGGATTTTCTCCATAGCGCAGATGCTTGACAGTCCCGGATACAGGAATTGTCTTACCCGGGTTAAAATATTCATGAATGGCAAGGTCATATCCGGCAACAACTTCAAAAGCCTTTGCGGCAAGCTCCTTTCGTTGCTCACGTGTGAGTGTTCCCTGCTGGCTGATCAATAATTGTTCAAGGTGCCCATAATCTTTTTTATCGGCGATAACGGCGACATGAGAAAAGTTTTTTGCCGCAGCCCGGATCATGGAAGGGCCACCTATATCTATTTTCTCAATAATGGATTTTTCGTCTTTTGTGTTTGCAACAGTTTCTTCAAACGGATAAAGATCCACGATCACCAGATCAATTTCAGGGATATTATATTCTTTCATCTCTTTCAAATCCTGTGCTTCTTCCCTTCTCCCCAGAATGCCACCGAATATAGACGGATGAAGGGTTTTAACACGACCTCCCAGGATGGACGGATAACTGGTAAGTTCTTCAGCGGCGGTGCAGGGGATGCCAAGGCCCTCAATGAATGATTTAGTGCCACCCGTGGAAATCAGGCGAACACCCAGTTTATGAAGTTGCGTAACAATGGGTTCCAATCCATCCTTATAAAATACTGAAATCAGGGCAGACTGTATTTTTTTTACCATAACTGAAATTTGATCCGGAAAAGCTTATGAAAGAGCCGCGAATTTACTGCAATCGTGTTTCATGACAAAGTCAGGCTATATAATTACACGGATGAAAAGAAAAACAGCCAGTATTCCCAAACCCGCGAAAAGCCATGTTTTTCTCCTGTATTTTACGAAATGATAAGAACAAAAAATGATGGCGTATAGAAGGATAACACCTGGCAAAGATAATCGCAGATTTGCGACAACTGCACCGGGCAATCCCGAAAGGTGATCAATGAAACCGTTTAAAATTCTGATCAGGATTCCGAGGATCCATCCAATGATCTGCGCTAATGAATGGATGGGATTGCAGACACATAAGATGATCCCGCCTGCCAGAATCAGACTTGATAAAGGAACAGCCAGGAGGTTTGCTACCAGAAAATAGGTCGGGAAACGGTTAAAATAATAAATACTAATGGGTGTTGTGAGTATTTGTGCGGCAATACTTACTGAAGTTGCCTCCCAGATTGTACGCAAAATTTTATTTTGTAATGGTAAGAGATCCCTTATTGGTTTTGAAAATAAGCCCAGACTCAATACTGCGGCATAACTCAAC
>DASSGT010000194.1:0-3722 GCA_035693345.1 Puia sp.
GGTTTCCCGCCGTCGGTGCTGCATGGAGGGTGACAGAAGAGAATTTCTTAAAAGGGATGCAATGGCTGACAGATCTTAAACTGAGGGCAAGCTGGGGGGAAACCGGTTTTGACGGGAATACCGATCCCTACAATCAGTATACGCTGTATGGCGGTGGCCCGGGGGCATCTTATTATGATATTTATGGAAATAGTGTGGGCAGCATTCAGCAGGGTTTCAGACCGGTCAGATTTGGCAATGCCAAAACAGGCTGGCAGGAAGACGTGGTTGTAAATGTGGGGATAGATGGTGTTTTCTGGAATGGGAAGCTGAGCATAACTGCGGATTGGTATAATAAAAAATCAACCGGATTATTATTCCCGGCTTCTTTACCGGCATTGCTCGGCGAAGCAACGCCACCCAATGTGAATGTGGGCGATATAACAAATACGGGTATAGATATCAGGTTAGGTACAAAAGGAAATTTTTCAAAAGACTGGAACTGGGATCTGCTGGTTACTTTTTCGCACTATAACAATAAAATTGTAAGCCTGAATGACATCCCTTTTTTTTACGACGGAATAACTCCCTATAATCATAACGGTGTAATAAGAGATGAGGTCGGCTATCCCATCAGTTCGTTTTATGGTTATAAAATAATCGGGCTCTTTCAGGACGATGCTGATATAGCCAAATCACCTGTGCAAAATGATGCCAGACCCGGCAGGTTTAAATATCTTGACGCAAACGGTGACGGAATCATTTCAGATTTAGATCGCATGCATTTTGGAAATCCCAACCCCGACTTTACACTGGGTCTGAATATCGGTATCAATTACAAGAATTTTGATTTTTCCACTTTCTTTTACGGGTCTTTTGGTAATGATATATACAATAACTACAGGTCAATCGATATAATTTCCAACGGTGCCACCCAAAATAGTAAAACGGCCCTGTATGATTCATGGTCCTGGCAACATCCCCATGCCAAAGCACCCATACAGGAATATGGCAAGAACTTCAGTAATGATGTCGCAAACAATAATTATTCACTCGAAAATGGATCGTATTTCAGGAACAGGACGATGATCCTTGGTTTTAGTTTTCCAAAGTACTGGATAGAGAAAGTAAAAATTGAAAGGTTCAGAATGTATATCCAGGTGACAAATCTTTTTACAATAACAAACTATTCCGGACTTGATCCTGAACTGGGCAATCCATCCGGGTCTTCATTTGGAATAGACCATGGAAATTATCCCAATAACCAGAAACAATGGCTGGTTGGGGTGAACATCGGTATTTAAATGCAGGATATCTAAATCAGATTGTATGAGATTCAAAATAATATTCCTGAATGTTTTTACTGCGGTGATCATCGTATACTCCTGCAATAAAAACAATCTGAACCAGCCTGCACTGGGATTATTAGATGATGCGGCCATTGCCAATAAGAACGGTGTACGGGGATTATTGATCGGGGCCTATGCTTTATGGGATGGTGTAAGTGAAGATGGTCCCCAGAGTGTTGGCGGCTATTATTCCGGAGCCTCCAATTGGATCTATGGAAGTGTTTGCGGAAGTGAGGCGTACGGAGGCTCAGCACAACCCGATCAACCTCCGATTACTGAAATCGAAACTTTTCATGCAACCGGCGCAATGATTGGTCCGCTTGACGACAAATGGAGGGCTTTGTATGCCGGCATCGCCAGAGCCAATACAGTTTTAAGAGTGATGCGACAAGTGAAGGACATGACGACTTCAGATACGACCGAAATAAGAGCAGAAGCTGTTTTTCTTCGCGCCTGGTAT
Source organism: Puia sp. (assembly GCA_035693345.1). Taxonomy (GTDB): domain Bacteria; phylum Bacteroidota; class Bacteroidia; order Chitinophagales; family Chitinophagaceae; genus Puia. The sequence continues at coordinate 1,789 of DASSGT010000194.1, forward strand.
CATTTCGAAGCTGTCAAGATATGGAACAAAGTGCCATTTGTGGATGAAACGGTTTTGTATGATGCTGGAAATTATTATTTAAATAATGATACATTGATATGGCCGGCTATTGAGAATGATTTTCAGTATGCAATAAATAATCTGCCACCCACGCAGCCCGCTGTGGGAAGGGCGAATAAATGGGCGGCGAAAGCGTACCTAGCCAAAGTCTACATGTTTGAGCACAGGTATGCGGAGGCGAAATTACTATTGGAAGATTTAATCGCACATGGAGTTACCGCTGGTGGTTTGCCTTATGCATTGCGAAACTATGCTGATAATTTTAATGCAGAATTCAAAAATAAAAATGAAGCAGTCTTTTCCGTCCAGATGTCAGTAAATGATGGCGCTCAGGGATCCAATGGAAATATTGGAGATATAATGAACTACCCTTATGGAGCAGGCCCCAGCCCGAATTGCTGCGGTTTTTTTCAACCTTCACAATGGCTGGTCAATCATTTTAAAACGGATGCTGCTACCGGCCTGCCGGATCCGGACCATTTCAATGATGTCGATGTAACAAACGATGAAGGGATAGGATCCAATCAACACTTTACACCATATGCAGGGACACTGGATCCCCGCCTTGACTGGACTGTAGGCCGGAGGGGCGTACCTTATCTTGACTGGGGACCACATCCAGGTAAGCTATGGGTACGTGATCAGCCTTTCGGAGGGCCTTATGCTCCTATAAAAAATATATTTTATCAATCGCAGGTTGGTCATTTTAGCGATTTGAGCTATTGGGCAGACGGTCCTACAGCCAATAATGTTAACCTGATCCGCTTTTCAGATATTTTGCTTTTAGCTGCTGAAGCGGAAGTGGAAACCGGCGGCGATTTGAACAAGGCTCAGGAATATGTAAACTGGATCAGAGCAAGGGCTGCGGATTCTTTGGGCTGGGTGAAAAATGATAACAATATCCCCTTTGCAATAAAAGTAACCAATAGCCCGGTAGAATTTGCTGCAATCGATGATACCTCTTTCAAAAAAATACAACCGCTGGATTGGGTAGTAAGAAAAGATCTGAATCAGACATGGGTAGCATTGATCGTAAATAAGGATGGAACGAAAATCTGGAATGCCTATTCCGTTCCACGGTATAATATTCAATTGTATAAGGATCCCTGGACTGATAAAGAATCTGCCCTGAAATCAATCAGGTATGAAAGAGTACTTGAACTTGCCATGGAGGGTCATCGCTTCTTCGATCTGGTAAGATGGGGAATAGCAGAACAGGAAATTTCTTCATATCTGCAAAAAGAACAGCTATCAAGAAGTTATATGAATGGCGCAGTATTTACAAAAGGCAAAAATGAATACTTCCCCATTCCACAAGCCCAGATCGATTTGAGTGTTGATGCACATGGTGTACAACATATGCATCAAAATCCGGGATATTAAAAAAATCGTCACTCAGTAACCAGTAAATGAAATTTTCAAAAAAAATATTGCCCTTCCTCACCTGCTGTATCAGCGTGATAATTTCTGTTGCCCAGCAACCGAATAACATAAGCGCCCTGGATACTTATCGCGCCATTCATTGGACCACTGAAGATGGGTTGCCCTACAATGGCGCAAATGTAATGCTCAAAGATGTAAATGGATTTCTATGGATAGGAAGCTTCGGTGGAAGCAGTTCAGACCAACTCTGCCATTTCGATGGGACGGTCTTTAAAACTTATCCTCCTGATGACAAAAAAAGGGGAGCCATTAATACAGGAATGATCTTCGCATTCAAAGAAGACAGTCTGCATAATATCTGGATGTCTACATATACGGGAATATCCAGGTATGATATCAAAGCCGATACGTTCACCAATTTTATACCGCTGATTAATATTCCATTTTCTAAAAAAGATCCTGATCCCAGAACATGCATTTTTCCTTTCTGG
>DASSGT010000195.1:0-4976 GCA_035693345.1 Puia sp.
ATCAAGAGTAACCAGATTGACCTTCCAAAAGGCAGTGTGGAAGCCAAACGCAAGAAAGAAGATGAAACGGTTCTCTTCAGGAAAGGTCCTGAAAAGAAACCCGTAAAAGATGAGCCGGCTCCGGTAGTTGTTGAAGAAGTGAAACCGGTCGTCGTAGCGAAAGTTGAAGAACCAAAAAAGGAACCGGAAACTATCAAGATAGAAGCTCCTGAAATTGAAGGACCGAAAATCATTGATAAAATCGATCTCTCACTAATCGATTCTTCCACCCGGCCAAAGAAAACAGCAAAGAAAAAAGAACCTGAAGCGAAGGTCGCCGCTCCGGAAGAAAAACCGGTCGTACCAGTTGAAAAACCGGAAGAGATTACCGCAGAAGTTGCCGAACCTGAAGTTGAAAAGGAAGAGGATGCGACCATCGAGAATATTTTAGTAGACAAGATTGAAGGCCCACGTATTCTGGGAAAAATAGACTTACCCGTTGAAACGGAGAAGCCTAAACAGCTGGACGAGAAAAGAAAAAGAAAACGCATTCCCATTGAAAAGAGGGAAGGCGGAAATAATAATGGGAAGCCATCGGGAACCGGAACACCCGTTCAGCGTGAACCTACACGTCCGAGCAGTGGTGCGAAGCCCATCCTGCGTCGTGACCTTCGTTCTCCCGCCAGTGCTACAAACCGTAGTGCAGCAACTCCCCGCGATCAGAAGGAAATTGATAAAAAAGAAATTCAGGAAAAGATTCGTGAAACCCAGGCCAAGCTGGCCGGTACGGGTGGACGCGGAAGAGGCAGTAAAGCAAAATACCGCCGCGCGCGCAGGGAAGAGAATGCAGAAGCCAGCGGCAGTGAACAACAGGAAAGCACAAAACTCCAGGTTACTGAGTTTATCAGTGTAAGTGAGCTGGCAAACCTGATCGATGTGAGTTATGCGGATATCATCAGCAAATGTATGAGCCTGGGTATGATGGTGTCCATCAACCAGCGCCTGGAAGCCGACGTGATTGAACTGGTGGCGGGTGAATTTGGCTATACCGTCGAGTTTATCGGTATTGACGATGCACTTGAGCTGGAAGAAGATGAAGTGGTAGATACACCCGAGGATCTGCAACCTCGGTCTCCGGTGGTTACCATCATGGGCCATGTGGATCATGGTAAAACCTCATTACTGGATTTTATCCGTGTCGCCAATGTGGTGGCGGGTGAAGCCGGTGGTATCACCCAGCATATCGGCGCTTACCAGGTTACAACGGCAAACGGTAAAAAAATCACGTTCCTGGATACACCGGGTCATGAAGCCTTTACGGCTATGCGTGCCCGTGGTGCCAAGGCGGCTGATATTGCCATTATCGTGATTGCAGCAGATGATGCCATCATGCCGCAAACCAAAGAAGCGATTTCGCATGCCCAGGCGGCGAATCTGCCGATGGTATTTGCCATCAATAAAATTGACAAGGAAGGAGCAAATCCTGAAAAAATAAAGGAACAACTGGCGGGTATGAACATCCTGGTAGAAGACTGGGGTGGCAAGTACCAAAGCCAGGAGATTTCTGCCAAAAAAGGATTGAATGTTGATCTTTTACTGGAAAAAATCCTGTTGGAAGCGGAAATCCTGGATTTGAAATCCAATCCGAAACGGGAAGCCACCGGAACGGTGATTGAAGCCTCCCTCGATAAAGGAAGGGGTTATGTCGCGACTGTACTGGTACAGGGCGGAACATTGAAAAGCGGTGATCTCGTGGTTTCCGGACAGTATTTTGGCCGTATCAAAGCCATGTTCAACGAAAGAAACAAGAAAATTGAAGACGCACCGCCTTCTTCTCCGGTATTGCTGCTCGGTCTGAATGGTGCTCCTCAGGCTGGTGAAAAATTCAAGGTATTTGCCGATGAAGCTGAAGCCAAGGAAACAGCCAACAGACGCGGTCAGCTGGCACGTGAACAGGGCATACGCACCAAGAAACATATCACACTCGACGAAATTGGCCGTCGTCTGGCACTCGGTAACTTTAAAGAGCTCAACCTGATCATCAAAGGTGATGTGGATGGATCCGTCGAAGCGCTGAGTGATTCACTGCAGAAACTGTCCACCGAGGAAATTGCCGTGCGCGTGGTTCATAAAGCCGTTGGTGCGATTACAGAAAGTGATGTCCTGCTCGCTACAGCCTCCGATGCTGTAGTAGTAGGATTTAACGTGAGAGCTTCTGTTCAGGCAGGAAGGCTTGCAGAAAACGAAGGTGTGCAGATTAAGACATATTCTATTATCTATAATGCCATCGAAGAAGTGAAGAGCGCGATGGAAGGTATGCTGGAACCCAAGATCCAGGAAAAAGTAGTGGCGAACGTTGAAATACGGAATGTATTCAAATTCGACAAAGCAACCGTTGCCGGTTGTTATGTGCTCGACGGGAAAATATACCGGAATTCAAAGATCCGGCTGGTTCGCGATGGCATCGTGATCTATCCGGTAGGTGAGGGCGCTACCGCTGAACTTGCATCTCTGAAAAGATTTAAGGACGACGCCAAAGAAGTTCCATCCGGTATGGAATGCGGACTGGTTATCAAAAATTATACGGACTATCACGTGGGTGATATTGTAGAGGCTTACGAAGAGGAAGAAGTGAAGAGAACCTTATAGTTGTTAGTTGTTAATTGTTAGTTGTTAATATCGTACTTGAATAAATTAACAACTAACAACTAACAACTAACAATTAGAGAATGTACTTTTGAAAAGTTATGAAGAAATTAGCCTTTGCTGCATTTTTCCTGCTGACTGCGATTGTAACGAAGGCACAGCAAAAAGTAGTAGCAGATAAAATTGTAGGAATAGTAGGTGATAAAATTGTTCTGAAGTCAGAAATCTTTATTGCAAACGAGGATATCAAAAGACAGGGCGGTCAGGAGCAGGACCCCTGCCAGATTCTCGATGGGATGCTCGTCCAGAAAGCCCTGGTACTGCAGGCTGAAAAAGATTCCATTCCGGTTACAGAAGAAGAAATCGACGCTGAAATAGACCAGAAAATAAGGTATTTCGTATCCCAGTACGGAAGTAAGGAGGCCCTGGAGCAGGTTGCAGGAAGATCCGTTTATCAAATGAGAGAGGAATTCCGTCAGCCCATCAAGGAACAACGCATGGCTTCCGGGATGCGGGCGAAAATCGTGGAAGGCATCAAAATTACTCCGACAGAAGTAAAAGAATATTACGAAAAGATCCCCAAGGACAGTCTCCTGTTTTATGAATCCGAATTACAAATCGGTCAAATCGTAGTTTATCCTAAAGCAAGCCGGGATATTGAACTGCTGGCTATCGAAGAGCTGAACGGATACAAGGCCGATGTGGAAAGCGGCCACAAAAAATTTGAATCTCTCGCTGCATTGTATTCAGACGATCCTGGTAGTAAGGACAAGGGTGGTATGTATCAGGTTAACCGCCTTGAAAAACAATGGGATCCTGTTTTTCTTTCCGCTGCCTTTCGACTAAAAGATGGTCAGATTTCGCCCGTGATTAAGACCCGCTTTGGTTATCATATTATTCAAATGGTGAGTCGCAACGGAGATGATGCGATTATCCGGCATATCCTTCGTATACCCCAGATTACGCAACCTGAAATTACCACAGCAACAGAAAAGCTTGATTCCGTGCGTCAGCAGCTGGTCGCCGGCACCATTGGATTTGGAGAGGCAGTCGCAAAATACAGTGACGATGATAATGCGAAATTCACAGCCGGCGTTCTGATGGCACGTGATGGTTCCAATTATTTAAAAATAGATGAGCTGGATAAGGAGATGGTTTTACTTCTTAAAAAAGCCAATCTGAGTTCCGGCCAGTATTCGCAACCCACTGTTTTTACTGACGAACGGGGGAAAAAAGGCGTCCGGGTTGTGTATCTGATTTCTAAATCAGAACCACACCGGGAAAACCTGAAAGATGATTATAACCGGGTAGCCCAGAGAGCGTTGGAACAGAAAAAGAACAAAGTCTTACAGACCTGGTTCCAGAGCCGGATTTCGACCTACTATATCATGATCGATGGCGATTATCGCAATTGTGGTAATCTTTCAAAATGGCAAACCCGCCAGTTTACGAGTAATTAAGATGAGCTGCGACAAGAAATCGGAAAAAACGGCTTGCCGGGGCCTGTTTATTCATTCAGTTTATAGTATATTACAAGTACCTAATACCCGATCCAGTTCATGAATCCAGTAAATGCCATTGAAAACACGCCGGATATGATTAATATTTTGATTGCTGATGATCACAAACTGATCAGGGAGACCTGGACCTATATATTAAATAGAGATTCCCGCTTTAAAGTTGTCGGTTCCTGCTCCAATTCTGAGGAGGCGGTTAAAATGACGAAGAATATTCATCCAAATGTCGTACTGATGGATATCAATATGGTGCCCTTTTCCGGTATCGAAGCCACCCGGCAGATCAGGGAGGTTTCGCCGGAAACCCGTGTAATTGGCGTTACGATGCATTCCCAGCCCGCTTTTGCCAAGAAAATGCTTCAGTTTGGTGCGAGTGGATATGTAACAAAAAATTCATCCCGGGAAGAAATGGTTACTGCCATTCTGGAAGTGTCCAAAGGGAATAAATTCATATGTGAAGAGATTAAAGATCTGATTGCCGACAATACTGAAGATCAGGCCTCAACTACAGCGGTTAATACATTGACCGAAAGAGAAATGGACGTTATTAATCTGATCCGCCAGGGCAGTTCCTCCAAGGATATTTCCCTAAAGCTTGAGATTTCCATCAAAACAGTGGAAGTCCACCGGCATAATATTCTCAAAAAGCTGAAACTGAAAAATGCAGCTTCCCTGATTCATTTTATGAACACCAGCTCCGTGGTGATATAGGCGATGACGGATGACGGATGACGGATGACGGTTGTCGGTTGGCGGTTGGCGGTTGGCGGTTGACAGTTTGTCTTTTAGTGAGTTTGTAATAAATTCGGTTCGTTAAAATCCGGCACTTCCAGT
>DASSGT010000196.1:0-3264 GCA_035693345.1 Puia sp.
GGAATGGCAAATCTGATTACAAAGAGTCCGTTTACGTACCAGGGACTGAGTGTCTATCAGAATACCGGCGTGAACCATGTGGATGGTATTGACGATGCACCCAGTATCCTTACGGAATCTGCGATCCGGTATGCAAAAGCATTCAATAACAAGTTTGCCTTCAAAGTAAACTTCGGATACATGCAGGGAATTGACTGGCGTTCCAATACAAAAACTGATCAGAACCCAAATTATTTACCGAGTGCAAACCCTGGTTTTCCGGCACTGAATGGTCCTAATAACAATACGGCTTATGATGGCTGGAATAAATATGGTGATGATGCGCTGGCGGGAAGTAACCTGATTTCGTTAAGTGGTCTGAATATCGATGGGAAGCCAAATCAAACCCTTCGCATTGCACGCACGGGTTATTGGGAAAATGATCTGGCAAATCCGAAGGTGAGTAACCTGAAGTTTGATGGACAACTCAACTGGCGCATTACGGAAAATGCTGAATTATCTTATGGATACCGCTATGGGACAATGGATGGCACTTTTCAGAGAGGTAATAAAATCAGACTGAATGGTTCATCTGTACAAAATCATCACATACAACTAAAAGGAAGTAATTACGTCATCAGTGCATACATGTCGATTGAAAACACAGGCCATTCTTATAACATTAAACCTCTGGCCGATAATATGGACCTGCACACGGGTGGAGCTTCTGATACGAAGACACCAACCAGCTGGGGTACAAAATATAAAAATGCCTTACTTGCTTATGCCGCTGAGAATGGCGGCTCGCTGACTTCAGAAAATCTGGCGGCTGCTAATCAATATGCCAGGTCCCAGGCGGACGAGGGTCGGGTACAACCAGGTACAGCAGCATTTAAATCGCTGATGGATACTATTATCAACATCAACAACTGGGATATCAAATCCGGCACTACTCCTGATGCACCAGTGACCGGCGGCGCCGCACTCTGGCAGAGAAGCCGCCTGTACAATGTGGACGGGCAATGGGATTTGACACAATACACAAAGTCTTTCAATTTGCTGATCGGAGGAAATGCCAGGCTTTATGATATCATTCCGGATGGCAATAATTTTGTGGATTTCTCAAGGCCCATCGATGAACGGAACAAAGAATTACCGAATGGAACTTTCGGAAGTCTGGTGTCATATAAAAACATAGGCGGTTTTTTCCAGGTAACAAAAACCCTATTTGATGACAAACTGAAATTATGGGGCTCTTTACGTATTGATTACAATCCTTATTATAAACCTATTTGGACTCCAAGGTTCGCTGCCGTTTATACTTATAAGGAAAAACATAATTTCCGGTTCACATTTCAGGAAGGATACCGTTTTCCTGCGCTGTTTGAGGCCTTATCTTTCGTAAACAATGGAAGAGTCAGAAGAGTCGGCAGCCTGCCTTTCATAAATGATGGACTGGGATATCTGCAGAACAGTTACACACAACAATCGGTCATTGCCTTTAATGCGGCTGTGAGCGCTCAGGGGAATTCGGATGCAGCTGCACTTGATAATCAGAACCTGCTAAAGGTTGCCAATCTGCCGGATGCGACACCGGAAAAAATCACCTCCTTTGAGTTTGGTTATAAATCAGTGTTGCTTGATAATACGCTGGTGATTGATCTGGATGCTTATGTCAATCAGTATAAAGGATTTCTCGGTCAGGTGCAGGTTTACGTCCCCAACGGAGTCGATGTCGGAACTGATGCGGGTGTCATTGCCATGCTGGACCGGAACAGAGATCCAACCGCCGCTTCAAATGGTAATTCTGCCAGTCTCGGGCAAAGCCGCTACCGGGTTTATACCAACGCGGTCAGTACGTATTATAACTGGGGATCTGCATTAGCCATTACCTATAATTTTTTTAAGGCCTATACGATTAACGGAAACCTGAATTTCAATAATATGAAAGCGAGTAATCCAAACGATATCTTCGTAACAGGGTTCAATACGCCCCAGTGGAATTCTGCCCTGTCTTTTGGGAATCCCCAGATAGCCAAGAATACCGGCTTCAATATCACCTGGAGATGGCAGGATTCGTTTCTCTGGCAAAGTCCCCTCGTAAATGGTACAGTTTCAGCCTTTAATACCCTCGACGCGCAGGTGAATTACCGGTTTGTAAAAGAGCATACCACGATAAAGCTGGGCGGAGCCAATGTATTAAATCACCGATATATTCAATATGCGGGTGGACCAACACTGGGTGCTATTTATTATGTAGCCGTGACGGTTGATGGGTTGTTGCAGTAGGGATGGAGGCAGGGAGGCAGGAGGTAGGATGGAGGAGGCAGGGAGGCAGGAGGCAGGATGGAGGAGGCAGGAAGGATGAACCCTCCCTGCTTCCAGCCCTCCAACCTTCCTACCCTCCAACCATCCTGCCCTTCTGCCTCCTGCCCTCCTGCCCTATCGATTTTGTAGGATATTTAAACTTTTCTATTATCTTTGTGTTGTTACAGAGTAATAACGCATGAAAAACAGAGTATTCCCAATTTGCTGTTGTTGTTGTACTGCAAACCGGATAAACCGGGTGGGGAATATTCTTATATAGAAGAAAGAAAAAAATCATAAACTATACAAGGCTCCACTCACGTGGGGCCTTTTTTATTTTTAGAAATGCTCAATTCGACAATTACAGCAACGCCCGGTATGGCAGAAAAACTAGCTGATCTGCGGACTCAGATCGGCAATACCCCCTTAATCAGTTTCCCGAATATTTTTCGGAAAAAGAATGTATTGTTATTTGCCAAACAGGAATGGAAACAACTTTCAGGCAGCGTAAAAGCGAGAGCCGCATATGCCATCTTCCGCGATGCTATTGAAAAGAAACAACTGTACGCGGGAAAAATTCTGCTTGACGCAACCAGTGGCAATACCGGGATTGCCTATGCACAGATCGGAAAATTGCTGGGCATCAGAGTGGCCCTTTGCTTACCTGAAAATGCTTCCATAGAAAGAAAGGAAATCCTCCGGTCACTGGGAGCCGAACTCATCCTGACCTCCCGTTTCGAAGGAACGGATGGGGCTCAGGAAGTCGCCCGTTCCATGGCGGAAAAATCGCCCGAATTATATTTCTACGCGGATCAATATAAAAATGAAAATAACTGGAAGGCACATTACCATGGAACCGCAGTCGAAATTCTGAACGAGGTGCCGGGCATCACACATTTTGTAACAGGCCTCGGTACCACAGGTAGTTTCGTAGGCACATCCAGAAGACTTAAAAAAGAAAATCCTTCTGTCAGATTA
>DASSGT010000197.1:0-4078 GCA_035693345.1 Puia sp.
GCTGATAAAAAAAAGGGAACAGAGTCAGTAAAACCGGGGGCTTACCGGAATATTGCGCCTTTGGAAATAAAGGGCACAAAAACAAAACAATCCATTCCCGATCCCGTACATAGAGAGCCCATCCCCGTCGCTTCAATCGAGCCCGCTCCCAAACTGATTATTGAAGAGCCCGGAAAAATACCGGCAACCAGTTTCGGTGCGCTTTCGAAAATCCGGCAGGAGGTAGTAAACAGAAAACCAGCTTCAGCATCTTCTGATCTTAAACCATTGGAAAATGCCCCATTGATGGAAATCTGGAATCAGTTCACTGCTGATTTAAAGAAAAATAAAAACTCTGCCGCACAGAGTTTCGAATCAGCCGGGCTCCGTATACTGGATGAACAAAGATTTGAGATTCTTACCAACAATAACCTGGAACAACGTTTTGTAGAACAGGAAAAAAGAAAACTTTCCGACTTACTCCAGGAAAAATTCCGGAACAAAAACATTTCATTCTCTGTTATTATCCGGGAACAATCTGTTGATCATATACATTTAGAAAAAACCCTGAGTAAAAGGGAGCAGTTTCAGCAAATCTCAGAAATGTATCCGCTGGTAAAGGAGTTAAAGGACAGGCTGAAACTGGAGCTTGATTATTGATGCAGCAGATTCCATTCATTTTGGCGGTAAATGCTAAAAATCCTCTAATTTGGAAGCCTTGATTTTGCTTAGCCGTTGAATCACAAGATCTTTACAAATTCTTATGCCAGGAAATTCTACGAATCAGATATTTCAAACGAGCTCTTCTTCCCGATGGTCACGTTTTATTTGGAGCAGTCGTTTGATAGCCCTTTTTGTTGTTCTGGCGGTTGTAACGATCATCATTACACTGACACGCGTATATACACCCTCACTGCCCAATTTCGGTGCACAGGAAAAAGAAGCACTTCTCGACAGCTCAAGCTGGCTTTTTAATCAAAGTAAAATCGGAAAACAGTATGGCGGTTTCCGCAAATTCATAAATGAAAAAGTAGCCTATAAAGCCGGCGGTTATCCGTTGGGCAGACGCTTCAAGAAAAAAAATGGAATCGTTGTACAGGCTGACTCCAGCTTTTATTCATTTAAAAAGTTTGCCATCGGTATCAGAGCCGGATTTTATGTAAACTGGTCGCCAACTTCATTGGTTTCTCTCGAGCATAATATCCAGCGATTAAATATGGTATTGCCGGAATGGTTTTTCCTGGACCCAAATACCGACACGCTTTGGACCAAAATCGATACGGCTGCTCTGAATGTGCTAAACAAGTCGGGTGTAAAAGTACTTCCGCTGCTTACAAATAATATTGGCGGTGTTTTCCGGGGCGATATTGTTCACCGTATTCTTAATAATCCCGAAAAAAGAGAACGCCTTATTGCGGACATCATCAAATTTCTGGATTTATATAAACTCGACGGGATTAATATTGACTTTGAAGATCTGCTTGAAAGTAAAAATGAAGTGCTTGTACAATTCCAGAAATCACTGTACGAAAAAATGCATCAGAAGGGATTACTTGTTTCTCAGGACGTGCAACCTTTCAACCAGGATTATAATTTTAAAGAACTTTCTGAATACAATGACTATATTATTTTGATGGCTTATGACCAGTTTTCGGATGGTACCGGTCCCGGACCCATCTGTCATCAGAAATGGATAGAAGGAGCCGTTGACGATGCGATAAAAAAAATTCCCGGCAATAAACTGATTCTTGCCGTAGCAGGGTTCGGATATGACTGGAAGCTGGATGAAAATGATAAGGTTATTTCTGTTGTTCCCATCAGTTACCAGGAAGCCCTGACAACGGCACTCAGCTATGAAGGCAAAATTGTTTTTGACAATGATTCCTATAACCTTCATTTCACATATGACGGAGATGACGGCGCACCACACAAAGTACAATTCACAGATGCCGCCACAACATTCAACTCCATGCGATTCGCTGAGGAGACAGGACTGGCCGGCGTGGCTCTCTGGCGCCTCGGTAACGAAGATCCGCGAATGTGGGATTTTTATGACAGGGATATGAGTAAGGACAGTCTGCGCAATTTTGATTTCCATTTATTTTCCACCGTGAAATCAATGAGACTGGATGAGACTCCTGCTTATTCCGGAGAAGGTGAAGTGCTCGATGTAATTGGTGGTCCGACGAGTGGAAAGATTACACCTGAACTTGATACAACCGAATTACTGATTTCCGAAGAAAGATATGACAGCCTTCCATCAAAATGGGTTGCCAAAAAATATGGAACCAAGGATAAGAAAAAACTCGTGCTCACTTTTGACGACGGGCCCGATCCCATTTATACTCCGCAGATTCTTGACATCCTGAGCCGTGAAAATGTTCCTGCTGCTTTTTTCCTGGTTGGTATCAATGCGGAAAATAATATTCCGATCGTAAAAAGAATTTACCGGGAAGGGCATGAAATAGGCAATCACACTTTTACACATCCCAATATTGCGATGGTCAGCAGAAAAAGAGCCATCATTGAAATGGATGCCACGCGCCTGTTAATAGAAGCTATTACAGGTCATTCAACTGTTCTGTTTCGTGCGCCGTTTAATGCCGACTTCGAACCACAAAAAGCAGAAGAGCTGATCCCTGTGGCCATTGCCAGAGAAAAGAATTATCTGGATATCGGTGAGTCGATAGATCCACTGGATTGGGAGCCTGGTACACCTGCAGATTCAATTGTTGCCAGGGTGATAGCACGCAAACAAAGTATGACCGATCAGAATCTGAGCGGAAATATTATTTTGTTACATGATGCCGGAGGAGATAGCCGGGCAGCGACGGTGGAAGCGCTGCCCCGAATTATACATTATTTTAAAGAAAGAGGTTACACATTTACTACGATCGCGGATTTGCTGAGCAAGAAGAAAGACGACCTGATGCCTCCTGTTCCTAAAGGAAGCGGTTATTATTTATTGCAGTTAAATTATATTCTTGCTATGTCTGCTTATCTCGGCAGCCATTTGCTGACTTCTGTTTTCATAGTCTTCATAATACTTTCGTTGTTCCGCATTCTTTCAATGGCAGTCATTGCCAGTAAACAACATCGATGGGAGAAGAAGTATGGTCTGAAACCATTTTGGAAAACCGACGGGAGCGATGCCCCTTTAGTAAGCATTATTGTACCGGCTTATAATGAGGAAGTAAATGCGGTCAGTTCAGTGGAAAACCTGCTCAGAACAGATTATCCCAATTTCGAAATCATTTTTGTTGATGATGGAAGTAAGGACGATACATTTAAAAAAGTTCAACAGGCTTTTAGAGGAAATACAAAAATTCGTGTATTCACAAAACCCAATGGAGGTAAGGCCTCAGCGCTGAATTTTGGTATTCATCTGTCGGAAGCTGAATATGTGATTTGCATCGATGCTGATACAAAACTACTCTCTGATGCTGTTTCCAGGCTGATGATGCATTTTGGTGATGTGCAATATCATAATGGGAAAAAAGTAGGGGCGGTCGCCGGCAATGTTAAGGTGGGTAATACGGTAAACCTGCTCACCCGCTGGCAATCCATTGAATATATCAGCAGTCAGAATTTTGACCGGAAGGCTTTTGCTTATGTAAACGCGATAACAGTAGTTCCCGGTGCCATTGGCGCATTTCGTAAAAAGGCTATAGAAGAGGCCGGCGGCTTTACCACTGATACCCTGGCAGAAGATTGTGATCTGACGATACGGATGCTTCGCTGTAATTATATCATTGAAAATGAAAATAATGCCATCGCGATGACAGAAGCTCCTGAAACAGTTAAAATGTTTATTAAACAAAGATTCCGATGGAGCTTCGGCGTTCTGCAGACATTCTGGAAAAACAGGGATATGCTGTTCAGCATGCAAAATAAATCCTTAGGCTGGATTGCGTTGCCCAATATCCTGATCTTCCAATATATTATTCCATCCGTTATTCCCCTGGCTGATTTTTTTATGCTGGTCGGATTGCTTACGGGAAATGCTGCCCGAATCGGAACATATTATCTGGTCTTTATGGCGGTAGATTTAGCCGTGGCGATACTGGCATTCAGTTTTGAAAAGGAAAATCCGGCCAAA
>DASSGT010000198.1:0-3739 GCA_035693345.1 Puia sp.
AATAAAGTTTGAGGGACCCGAATCTGACAATCCGCTCGCGTTTAAATGGTACGATGAAAATAGAATAGTCTCCGGTAAAAAACTGAAGGATTATATAAAATTTGCCGTTGCATACTGGCATAGCTTCTGTAACACCGGGAATGATCCTTTTGGTCCCGGTACAAAGACTTTTCCGTGGAATATTTCGGGTGATGCCTTACAGGCCGGGAAAGACAAGATGGATGCAGCGTTCGAGTTCATAACAAAACTGGGAGTGCCCTATTATTGTTTCCACGATATCGATCTTGTCGACGAAGGCAATTCTGCATCCGAATATGAAAAAAGACTCCAGTCAATGGTCGATTATGCAAAACAAAAACAAACCGACAGTGGTGTGAAATTACTTTGGGGAACAGCCAATGTATTTTCGAACCCGCGTTACATGAATGGGGCAGCTACCAATCCGGATTTTGCTGCAGTTGCCTATGCAGGACTGCAAATTAAAAATGCACTGGATGCTACAATCGCACTGGATGGCGAAAACTATGTATTCTGGGGTGGGAGGGAAGGTTATATGTCGCTTCTGAATACGAATATGAAAAGGGAAGTAGAACATTTGGGTCGTTTTCTGGGCATGGCACGTGACTATGCCCGCAGCCAGGGATTCAGCGGAACATTTTTTATTGAGCCCAAGCCCTGCGAGCCAACCAAACATCAATACGATTACGATTGTGCGACGGTGATCGGATTTCTGAAATCTTTTGGACTTGACAAGGATTTTAAAATAAATATAGAAGTAAATCATGCAACACTTGCGGGTCACACATTTCAGCACGAATTGCAGGTAGCCGCCGATGCCGGTATGCTGGGAAGTATAGATGCGAATCGCGGCGATCAGCAAAACGGATGGGATACGGATCAGTTTCCCACGCAGCTCAATGAACTTATAGAATCCATGCTGATCATCCTCGAAGCCGGAGGACTAGCGGGCGGAGGCGTAAATTTTGACGCAAAGACCAGAAGAAATTCAACGGATCTGGAGGATCTGTTTCTGGCACATATTGGAGGCATGGATGTGTTTGCGCGTAGTCTCATTATTGCCGATCAGATCCTGACAAAATCGCCATATAAAAAATTCAGAAAAGATAGATATGCGTCTTTCGATTCAGATAAAGGCGCTGAATTTGAAGAAGGAAAACTGCGACTGGAAGATCTTCGAAATTTTGCACTTGCCAATGGCGAACCCAGACAAATCAGCGGGAAACAGGAGTGGCTGGAAAATATAATCAATCAATATATCTGATAATTGTGAATTGTCAATTGTTAATTGTCAATTATCAATCTCAACTAACAACTAACAACTAACAACTAACAATTAATAACTACTTACCGAAGGCGGCATCCATTTTTTGTCTGAACTGAACATACAGTTCCTTTTTTGGTTCGTCGGATTTCTTGGGTACAAGTAAAGCTGCATAATTTAGTCTGCGGTCCACATAGGGATAGAACCCTGTCAAATTTAAACTGGTAACTGTATTCCCATTGTCAATCCAGCAACCCAATCCCAGTTTCAAACCAGCGGCTTCCTTCGGCATATATTTTACGGGAAGGGCGGGGTACTGGATGGTTTCCATATCCGCAATGGATTTCTCACTGAGTACCATTTTCCCCTCAAACATTCCCTTGTTCAGTAGCATACCCAGGAAATTGATATAATCACTGGCGGTTGTAACTGCCCCGGTAGCGGCATTTGTTACCAGTCCGTTATCGTTTGTAAAACTGGTTCCACGCATTTTACAGGGGCGGAGAATTTTATCCGATACACAGCGGTCAAAAGTTTTCTTCGTAATCACTTCGAGGACGCGGGCGGCTATATCGGGACCAATCTGGCTATAAAAAATCTCTGTTCCAGGATTTGACTCAATGTCTCTTTTAGACGCAAACGCATTCACTTCAGTTTCGAGGTCGGGGTACTTTGATTTTTCCAGTAATTTGAGGGGGCCTGGTGGATCCTCATGTATTCCTGTCGTAAAGCTGAGGCAGTTACGGATCGTTATATAGGTCTTCATATACTTAGAAAAAATTGGTATGTATTTACTCACTTTGTCATCGAGTGAAATTTTACCTTCATCAACGTAGGCCATAATAGTCGCTGCCACCAGCCATTGACTGGCGACTCCTGCAGGAACCTGTACTCTTCCGTTAAAATTTCCCACTTCCTTTTCGATTTCTTTCTTGTATACGATTTTCCCGTCTTTATACGCATAAGCGATTACATCGCTTCCGAATAACTTTTGATTTCCTGTCAGAAATGCATCCATTTCAGGGGAAGTGGATGGCGCAACTTTTGAGGACTGAGCCATCGGGTTCAGCCAGATTAACAGGCCAAGACAAATCAACCGGAAAGCACGGCATATGAAAATCCTTTTATCTGACAGATTTTCAGTCTTTTGGAAATGGTTTATCTTTTGAATCATTAATCATCGATTTAAAATAACGTCATGAATTTAAACAACTTTACTATAAAAGCATCTGAAGTGCTGCAGCAGGCACAGCAGTTGGCATTTAATGCCCAGAATCCTACCATCGAAACGGAGCATCTGATGAAAGCGTTGCTGGATCAGGAAGATTCTCCCGTGGAATATCTTCTCAAGAAGAATAATGTAACCATACCGGTTCTCGAAACCAAATTGGATGAATTGATTCGGAAGCTTCCCAGAACTTCCGGTGCAGACCCGGCTCAGGCATTGGGCCGCGATGCCAATAATGTAGTATTGCGTGCAGGCTCGGTGCTAAAGCAATTTGGTGATGAATTTATTACACCCGAACATCTCGTGCTTGCTCTCGTTCAAGGCAATGACGCGACAGCAAAATTGCTGAAGAATTCCGGACTTACAGAAAAAGGACTCATCAGTGCCATTAAGGACTTGAGAAAGGGGGAAACCGTTTCGTCAAATACCCAGGAAACCCAATTTAATGCATTGAATAAATATTCAAAAAACCTGAATGAACTGGCCCGTCAGGGAAAACTGGATCCGGTCATTGGTCGCGATGAGGAAATTCGCAGAACCTTACATATACTTTCACGCAGGACCAAAAACAATCCTATTCTGGTTGGTGAACCCGGTGTTGGTAAAACTGCCATTGCGGAAGGGCTTGCACACCGAATTATTAACGGGGATGTACCGGAAAACCTGAAATCAAAAATAATTTATGCTCTGGATATGGGTCAGTTGATAGCCGGAGCAAAATATAAGGGGGAATTTGAGGAAAGATTGAAATCTGTTGTTAAAGAAGTTGGCAGCAGTGATGGTGAAATTATTCTGTTCATTGATGAAATTCATACGCTCGTCGGTGCAGGGGGAGGTGAAGGCGCAATGGATGCAGCTAACATATTGAAGCCCGCTCTGGCCAGGGGTGAACTGCGCGCCATCGGTGCAACCACACTAAATGAATATCAGAAATTTTTTGAAAAAGACAAGGCCCTGGAACGCCGTTTCCAGAAGGTGCTGATCGATGAACCGAGCGTGGAAGATGCTATTTCCATTTTACGCGGTCTGAAGGATCGTTATGAAACTCATCATCATGTAAGGATCAAGGACGAAGCCATTATTGCTGCAGTTGAATTGTCGAGCCGTTATATCACGGATCGGTTTCTTCCGGATAAGGCGATTGACCTGATTGATGAAAGCGCGGCAAAGCTTCGACTTGAAATGAACTCTATGCCTGAGGAACTGGATCAACTGCAAAGACAGATCCG
>DASSGT010000199.1:0-2041 GCA_035693345.1 Puia sp.
GGTTTTTTAGGGTCCATTCCAAAACAGATCTGTTCAAAAAACACCTTAAATCCGTAATTTTCAAATAGGTTCTGATAATAGGGGGCATTAAAATTCATTCTGTACAAAGGCTCATGAAAACCTTCGGTCACAAGCCCCCACCATGTATCCCGTTCACCAAAATTGATCGGACCGTCCATAGCAGCCATTCCCCGTTGCATCAGCCAGTGTTTGGCAACGTCGAACAGCCGGTCAGCAGCCTCCTGATTATTGATACAATCAAAAAAACCTATTCCACCCACCGGAAATCCATCTCCGGCGGTTTTGTACCTTTTATTTGTAAAAGCTGCTATCCGGCCCAGTAAGTAGCCATTTTCGTCCTTAAGAATCCAGCGGGCGGCTTCGCCGTGCCTGAACGCTTTGTTTTTTTTTGGATTGAAAACTTCTTCAATATCCTTGTCCAGCGGCCGAATATATCCCGGCACACCACCCAGGATGTCTACATTTGCCTGAATAAATGCCCTGCCATCAGACGGGTCACGCACCTGAATTAATTGCATGTATAAAGCATTAATATTCGTAAAAATACTTGGTTTTTCATTTCGGAATTCCGGCCCGGTACACTTACCTTTGCAGCCGATTTTAAAGTAACCTTTAATTATAAACTTTATGCCAAATGCAGGCAAGATTAAACAAATTATTGGTGCGGTTGTAGACGTTCAGTTTAAGGGCAAACTTCCTGAAATATACAATGCTCTTGAGTTACAGAGGCCTGAAGGCGGAACGCTTGTCATGGAAGTGCAGCAGCATCTGGGGGAAGACAGTGTGCGTTGTATTGCCATGGACGGTACGGAAGGGCTGACCCGGGGACTGGAAGTAACAGATACCGGTATCGCCATTTCCATGCCCGTGGGAGATGCCATCAAAGGCAGATTATTTAATGTTACAGGAGATCCGATTGATGGTCTGCCGCCGGTATCCAAGGCTGGTGGACGACCCATACACAGTAAACCTCCGGCTTTCGAAAATCTAAGTGTTAGTACCGAAGTTTTATTTACCGGAATTAAGGTTATTGACCTGATAGAGCCTTATGCGAAAGGCGGAAAAATTGGACTTTTTGGTGGAGCGGGTGTGGGCAAAACCGTGTTGATCCAGGAGCTCATCAATAATATTGCAAAAGCTTATGCAGGTGTTTCAGTATTTGCCGGGGTGGGAGAACGTACCCGTGAAGGAAATGATCTGATGCGTGAAATGATTGAAGCAGGGATTATGAAGTATGGCGATCATTTCAAACATAGTATGGAATCCGGCGGATGGGATCTTTCTAAAGTTGATATGAAAGAACTATCTGAATCAAAAGCGACTTTTGTTTTCGGTCAGATGAACGAACCGCCCGGAGCCCGCGCGCGCGTAGCGCTCAGCGGTTTGACCATCGCCGAATACTATCGCGACGGCGACGGCAAGGGACAGGGACGTGATATTCTTTTTTTCGTTGACAATATCTTCCGTTTCACACAGGCAGGCTCTGAAGTATCTGCGTTACTGGGACGTATGCCGTCAGCTGTGGGTTATCAGCCAACCCTGGCAACAGAAATGGGTTTGATGCAGGAAAGGATCACGTCTACCAAAAACGGTTCCATCACTTCTGTTCAGGCTGTTTATGTACCTGCGGATGATTTAACGGATCCGGCACCTGCAACAACTTTTGCGCATCTGGATGCTACAACTGTATTGGATCGGAAGATTGCAGACCTGGGTATTTATCCGGCGGTAAATCCGCTGGATTCTACCAGTCGAATACTGACACCTAAAATCGTGGGTGATGCGCATTATGATTGCGCCAACCGTGTGAAACTGGTTTTACAGCGCTACAAAGAATTGCAGGATATCATTGCGATCCTTGGCCTGGATGAATTAAGTGACGAGGATAAATTAATTGTTGCCCGTGCACGAAAAGTTCAACGGTTCCTTTCACAACCCTTCCATGTGGCTGAAGCCTTTACCGGTCTGAAAGGAGTTTTAGTGCCGATTGAAGAAACCATCCGCGGATTTAATATGATTA
>DASSGT010000200.1:0-7082 GCA_035693345.1 Puia sp.
ATAAAATCTTTGATCCAACTGACTGAATCGGTTTCTGTTATTCCCGACAGGTTGGGCCCTATACCATCATGACGGAAGTTGTGGCAACCGGAACAATTTGTCTGGAATAATGACTGCCCCTGAGAAATGCTGAGAGAATCTGTCGCTATGGTGTTCGTTGATTTCCCCGGACCGCAGGACAGAATATTGATAAATGAAAAACAGATTATTATATAAACTGAATATATAGATTTCTTCATCTGGCTAAGTCGGAAAGCCAAGTTAGTGAATCAGCTTGTAAGTATAATCGGATATAACCTACAATATCAACCGGAAGCCAATTCCCAAAGAATTCAATGGGTTCGAGCTCAGGCTGCTGCTAATGCTGAATGAATTGCCTTTAACTTCATAGGGCGGGATGTCCTGCACATTTATCGTTTGAGAAGAATAATTTATATATAGGATGTTAGGTATGGTAATTTCCAGAAAAAACCTATCAGAAACCCGATATGCAAATCCGGGGGTAAGATAAATCGTACCGGCATTGGTGGATCCGCGAATGACTTTTTTATCGGCAGTGTCTTTTCCCGTTTGGGTGGAACCCGTATATCCTGCGCCCGCTTCTGCAAAAAGATAAAAATCCTTTCCGAGTCCTCTATATTTTCTATAGAAAATACTGATGCCATATCCATTGTCCGTATATCCTAGAGGTCCCAATCCATAATTGGAATAATCAGAGGTCCAGTAAGGTGAAAAATTCAGATTTAAACCTAAAACTTCACGTTCATTCAGTGCCTTGCCTGCAGAAATATTAAAGTTACCATAATCACCTCTCTGACCTGGATTCTGTAAATATGCTGTATTATTATGTGTATAAGCCAATGTACCTCCTAAAAGGAAATCACCTTTTTTAAACTGTGCACTGGCCAGGAATGAAATGGAAAATACAAACGCGAGAGTAAGTAGAATTCTGTTCATGGATTAATTTTTAGTGAATCATGATATAAGATATATTATAATTCACTTAAGATTTTCAGAAAGACTCCATGAAACTTCTTAAAGAAAAGAGAATTTGGAGACAACTACATGTTTATACTTAGTTGCTCGATAAAGTTTGGTCCTGAAATTTCTTCGAGCCTCAGCCCTCCTGCTTCTTCCTTCCTGCGTCAAAGGAAAACCCAAATTCACTTCCGGTCCCAATCTGGCTTTGCACCCAGATTTTCCCGCCCTGTGCTTCGATGAATTCTTTTGATATAGCAAGGCCTAATCCGGTTCTCGATCTTTCCTGTGAGCCCGGAACTTTGAAGTAACGGTCAAAGACACGTGCAAGATATTTTTCGTCAATACCACGGCCATGATCCTTTACCAGGACATCTACATGATCATTCACGGGACCGGCAAATATTTCAATGGCAGATGACTCAAAGGAATATTTGATCGCATTCGTTAGCAAGTTAATCAGTACCCAGGTCGTTTTTTCTTTATCAGCAAGTATGAATGGCGTCTCCGGTATGATCGTTGTTTTTATGGAAATATTTTTTTGCTGGGCCTGGATCTGCACCGCGTCGAGTGCATCTTCGACAATGGCTGTAACAGGCGTGGTCTGCAGATTGAATTGAATATTACCGGTGTCCACCTGTGCCATATTAATCAGTTCACTGGTAATTTTCAATAAACGGTCTGCATCATCACCGATGCTGTTAACCAGCTGTTGCTGATCCTCGGCCAGTGGTCCTGTTCTTTCGTCTGATAATAGTTTTGCACTCAACTTTATGGAAGAAATGGGGGTTTTCAGTTCATGGGATACCGTAGCAATAAAATTTGTTTTTGCTTCATTCAGTTCATGGAAAATGGTGATATTCCGCAAAACGATCACCTGTCCGATCACTTCCTGATTGTTCTTGACGTCCAGTATGTCCTTATTAAAAAAGCCTTCCTTGTCATCGAGGTATATCTTCAAATCTTTTTTGTCACCGTCTGTCTGCAGCAATTTTCTCATCAGATCGTTTTTAAGTGCAATATCCGGCGCATATTTCCCCACCGTATCCCCTTCTTTTAATCCCATTAGTTTTTGAGCCACAACATTCAGAAACAAAATATTTTTTTTGGCGTCAAGCCCGATAATACCATCACGCATCTGGTTGATGATGGTTTCAATGCGGCTTTTCTCAAATTGCATTTTCGCCAGGTTACTGTGTTCATACAGATCCAGTTTTTCTGCCATGGCATTGAAGGCGATGGCCAGATCACCCAGTTCATCTTTCTGTTTCAGATAAATCCGCTTACTATAATTTTTATTTGCAATTTCTTTGATACCGTCCGACAGGGATTGGATCGGTCCGGAGATAATAGCGGGCAGGTTGAAAATAAACGTAAATGAAATCAGGATCAGGATGGTAAATATAATCGCCAGCCAGCGTTTTGCATTCCGCGCCGTTTCTTGTGCAACCATATTTTTGCGATCAATCGCAGAAGTATTGAGGTCCAGTACCTGGAGTATAGATTTCCTTATTTCACTATAATTGGAAGGATCCTTCGGATCTGCCTTTAATTCCTCAAAGTTCTTTCGTATTTCTTCCGTTTGTTCTTTTTCACCGGGTTCTGTAATATTTACTTCCTGGCGTTTCAGATTCGTTTCAAACTTTTCCATCGCATCTTTGTGGGTATCCACAGATTCAAGCGCCAGAAGCATATTGTTACAATAGATGACTGACTTGTAATTATCTTTTAAGATGAGGTCAGCATCACGACTAAGCCAGTTAATATTGATGGTTCCAAGGATTCCGAATATCAGGATCACTCCAAAAAGGAATATTAAACCGGCTGTCAGCTTGGTTTTTAATTTTACTGCCATTTCATGATAATATTACGATATCAATATTCGCCCCCGATAATTTATTCAGCATCTGGCTGAACACTGCCGTGTTCAGGATAACTTTCGCCAGGCTGAGATGGGGCTTTCCTATGCAGATTGTCGTAATTTTTCTTTCTTCGGCTGTTTCAATGATCCCTCTCGCAATATTGTTGTTAACAACCTTGATGACTTCAGCACCTGATTCTGTGGCCAGTTTGAAATTATTAATCAGATGCCGTTGTGCAGCCAGCCCGATTTTGTCGCCCCGTTCCCGGTCGGTCTGAACGTATAATACATACCAGTCTGAATGATAATAAGAAGCGAGTCTCGCCGTTTTCCTGATCACCATTCTGGCTATTTCATGGTTACTGCTGATGCAGGCCATGAACCGTTCATCTTTAATATTCGGATTTCCGGGAAGTTCAGTCTCTATTTTACGTTCTACCTGGCTGGCAACTTCCTTCAGCGCCAGTTCCCTCAGCTGCAGAATTTTATCAGGTTGAAAAAAATTATTTAATGCTGTTTCTATTTTTTCAGGTGCATATATTTTACCTTCTTTCAGCCGGGTAACCAGTTCATCAGCTGTGAGATCAATATTCACTACTTCATCTGCCTGTTTTAATACATTGTCCGGAATCCGTTCGGCAACATCAATACCTGTGATGGATTTCACATCTTCATGGAGACTTTCTATATGCTGAATATTTATTGCGCTGATTACATTGATTCCGGCATCCAGGATATCCATTACATCCTGCCATCGTTTTTCATTTTTACTGCCTTCAATATTTGTATGCGCCAGTTCGTCGATCAATACGATTTCAGGATGTAGGTTCATGACAGCCTGTACATCCAGTTCTTCCAGCTCCTTACCCTTATAAAATAATTTGCGTCGGGGTATTATGGGAAGACCATCCAATAATGTTTGTGTTTCCCTCCTGCCATGGGTTTCGATATAACCGATTTTGACATCCATGCCGTTTTTTAAAAGCGAATGGGCTTCCTGCAACATGCGGAATGTTTTACCGACACCGGCACTCATGCCAATATATATCTTACATTTTCCGCGTCGGGATTTTCGGATAAGATCAATAAACTGAATGGTATTTTTTTCCTGGTCCGGCATGTTTTACTGATTCACTGGAGCCGTTAACTATGGTATATTATATTCTTCCATTTTTCGGTATAAGGTGGACAATCCGATATTTAATAAACGGGCGGTTTCAGATTTATTGTTATGAGTATGGCTCAGCACCCGTTGAATATGAAGCTTTTCCACCGTGGCGAGGTCGAGTGCAGACAGATCATTGCTTTTGTCATCATTGGTTGAGAATTCCATCGGCAGATCAGCAGCAGTCAGCTCAGTGTCATTTGAAACGATCAGGGACCTTTCGATGATATTTTTTAATTCCCGGATATTTCCCTTCCATTCATGTTTCTTTAGTGAATCCTGAAAATCCTTACCGATTGACTTTACCCGTGGATTTGTTTTTTCCGCATACACTTTCAGGAAATGTCTGGCTAGTATCGGAATATCCGATTTGCGTTCCCGGAGAGCCGGCAGGATGATTGTAAATGCATTCAGCCGGTAATAAAGGTCTTCTCTGAATTTGCCGGCGTTCACTTCGTTGAGTAGTAATTTATTGGTCGCGGCAATGATGCGAACGTCTGCTTTGATCGTTTTGGTATCGCCTACTTTTATATATTCCCTGGTTTCCAGAACCCGCAAAAGTTTTGCCTGCAGCTCAATATGCATTTCGCCAATTTCATCCAGAAATAAAGTGCCTGTATTGGCTTCTTCCAGTAAACCTTTTTTTTCTTTTGTTGCACCGGTAAATGAACCCTCCTTATGGCCGAAGAGTTCTGATTCCAAAAGTTCTTTATTTAATGTGCTGCAGTTTAGCGCGACAAACGGATTCATGCTTCGCTTCCCCGCATAATGAATCGCCTGGGCGAATACTTCCTTGCCGGTGCCGGTTTCACCCATCAGCAATACAGTTGCATCCGTCGCGGCGACTTTCTTCGCCAGTGAAACAGCTTCCAGAATCTGACTGGATTCCCCGAGGATATTATTAAAATCGTAATTTTTTTTGAATTGTGTTTCCAGATGCGCCACACGATTCGTCAATTGGATTTTTTCAATCACACGGTTTAATAAAGGAAGAACTTTTTCATTATCATCTCCTTTAATAATATAATCAAAGGCCCCGTTTTTCATCGCCTGAACACCATCTGCAATATTTCCGTATGCCGTCAGCAGGATGATCTCTGCTGAAGGGTATTTGGTCCTGGTTTCGAGTACAAAATCAACACCATTTCCATCAGGCAGTTTTACGTCACAGAGTATAACATCCGGGGAATCTTTTTCAAGCATTTTTCTTGCAGTTTTCAGATCAGATGCTTCTCTGACGGTATATCCCTCCAGACGTATGATCCTGCTGAGCAGGCTGCGCAGTTTATCCTCATCATCGACAATCAGAATATTTCCCGGCATATAAATGCTGAATTCGAAATAAAAATCGAAGGTAATCATTAGGGCTTAAAGGCTAAGGCTAAGGCTAAGGCTAAGGCTAAGGCTATGGCTATGGCTAAAGCAAAGGCTAAGGCACGCTATAATAATATTAGTATATTCATATTGCTTCTTTTAAAATTGCCGGATGAAAAAGATTTTTATATTAATTGCCTCAATCGTTCTTCATATTTCAGTGATTGCTCAAATTTCTTCTTCAGCCAATAGCCTCATTCTTTCAAAAGGAGAATTGCAAAATAAAATAAAAGGAGGGTGGGCCGGGCAGACGATTGGTGTTACGTTTGGCGGTCCATACGAATTCCGTTTTCAGGGAACGTTCATAGGCGATTATCAACCGCTTGTATGGTATGATGGATATTTGAAAGAAACGATGTTGAATAATCCGGGTCTATATGACGATCTGTATATGGACCTGACCTTTGTAGATGTTTTCGAAAAATATGGGTTGGATGCACCGGTGGATTCTTTTGCAAATGCCTTTGCACATGCGGGGTATAGTCTCTGGCATGCAAACCAGTCGGCGCGCTACAACATATTACATGGCATCCATCCTCCATTATCCGGTTACTGGAAAAATAACCCGCACGCAGATTGTATAGACTACCAGATCGAATCCGACTTTGCGGGATTGATGAGTCCGGGAATGCCCAATAGCGCATCTGAAATTTCGGATAAGATTGGTCATATGATGAATTATGGAGATGGCTGGTATGGCGGAGTATTTGTCGGCGCCATGTATGCAACTGCATTTGGATCGGCCGATATAAACGAAATCATATCGGAAGCATTGAAAACGATCCCCGAGCAGAGTGAATTTTATCAATGCATTCAGGATGTAATCGCATGGCACAAAAAATATCCTGGAGACTGGAAACAATGCTGGCTGGAAGTGCAAAAAAAATGGGCGAATGATATTGGCTGCCCTGACGGAATATTCTCACCCTTTAACATCGACGCAAAAGTAAACGCGGCTTATGTTGTCATCGGGTTATTATATGGAGAGAAGGACTTTACAAAAACCCTGGAGGTTACGACACGCTGCGGTCAGGATGCAGATTGTAACCCATCCACTGCCGGAGGAATCCTGGGTACAATTTTGGGATATGATCATATTCCCGGTTTTTGGAAAATGGGATTGAAGGAGGCTGAATCCATCAACTTCAAATACACAACGATGTCCCTGAATACGGTATATGAAGTCGGACTGAAACACGCTTTGAAAAATATTATCAGAAATGGAGGAACGGTCAGGGGAGACAATATTGAAATCAAAAAGCAGTCGCCATCGAAAGTTAAATATGAAAGAAGTTTTGAAGGTGTTTATCCCGTTGCAAAGCTTCCGGTAAAACAGGACGCGGGTAGTAATGAGATTCACTTCAAATTCGATGGGACCGGATTTGTATTGAAAGGTGAAGTGGTGAGCAAGAGGGGAAAGTCTGACTATATATTTAATGCAGAGTTATATATTGATGGCAAGCTGGCAGAAACAGCGATGCTGCCTGCGGAATTCACAACGAGACGAAATGAACTATGCTGGAAATATGATCTGCCAAAAGGAAAACATTCAGTGCAGTTGAAAATATTGAATCCGGATGCTGATACAGAAATTAAATCCGGGGAGGCGATTATTCTTTCAGATCATCCGGTTGACGGATTTACCACCTTTTAGGCGTAACGGGTAATACTCAACGACAAGCTTTAAGGAAGAATCGTAAGGCC
>DASSGT010000201.1:0-2920 GCA_035693345.1 Puia sp.
TTCTGTTTATAGTTAACAACATGGCGGCAGCATGTTCTGCAACAGCTTCTGGTGAATAAGCCGGAACCCGGCAAACCGCTATATTATATTTTTTAGCAGCTTCGAGATCTACATTGTTGAAACCGGCACAGCGCAAGGCAATAATCTTTACCCCTTTTTGAGACAATACTTCAATAACCTCCGTGGTTAATTTGTCATTTACAAATACGCAAACGGCATTTGCATTTTCAATAATTTGAACGATATGTGGTCCAAGATGGGTTTCATGATATGCAATATCAAATCCATAAGATTGATTGAACCTGTCGAAAAATAATTTATCGTATGGCTTGGCAGAAAAGAAATCAATTTTCATGGTATAACGCTTTCAGAGAATGATTAACCTTATGATGAGGATGAGAAGATCATTAGAATACATTTACACTGTGAAATTATCATTCATTTTTTTGTTCTAGCTGACTGTTTATACTTCGATGCAGTTTAATGATATCCCGTAATGAATTGCCAGTCATTTCCACGTATTCGTTTAGTACTATCAGTTATTAAAGGACAAACTGTTACTTAAAAAAAAGCGTCTGCCATAGTATTTTTACGATAATTGAATCCACACATTCTTCATAGGACCCGTTTTCTTTCGCCTTTTGCCTGATGGTCCGTGTTTTGATTACCTATCATTGATTTATCTAATAAACGAGCCCGTATAAAATGAAAACAACCATTGTCTTTCTGATAATTAGCTTTTTTTCAACGCAGATTTTTGCGCAGATTCATCCCGATGCAGATACAATCGTCCCCTCAAAAGGTAATATTGAACAACAATTGAAAGAAATCAGAAGGCGTCAGGTTCTCCTCTATTCAGATTCTGCAGCCGCGGGAAATGTGCCCAAGAAATCCAGACTTGTAGACTCCGTAAAAAAGAACAGATATAATGACCTTTTAAACGATGATCCCGAATACAATAAAAAATCTTCCCTTTTTGTTCCTGCTTTTGAGGTTGTCGCTATGAATGCGGTGTTGAATGTGGTCGACAGAACCGTTTTCAATCTGCAATTTGCAAAAGTCGACTTTAGTACCTGGAAGCGAACCACATCGGCCGGCTTTCCCTGGGGAAGTGGCTGGGAGTGGGATCAGGACAGGTTTGGAAACAATTTTCTTTCACATCCTATGACAGGTAGTTTTTACTACAATGCAGCGCGTTCCAACGGTTATAACTATTGGCAGTCAGCCCCCATTGTGTTCGCCGGAAGTTATATGTGGAAAATATTTGGCGAAAATGGCAAGCCGGAACGCGAAGACCTGATCAATACGACTTTCGACGGAATCGCTTTGGGTGAAGTCATGTACCGGTTAAGCTCGAATATCCTTGATGACCGTGCAGTAGGAAGAGAAAGGGTCTTTCGCGAAATCTTTGCCGGCCTGGTAGATCCGATAAGAGGCATAAACCGTCTTTTTCAGGGAAAAACGTTCAGGAGAACCAATAAGGAAGTTTATCAAACAGAACCTCTCAACATTACTTTTTACGCAGGTGTTCATTCTGTCAATAACCAAAGTCTAAAACTTTTCTCAGGGCAAAATGTCTATATGATGAATCTGCAGCTTGACTATGGTAATCCATTTGAGGTGCGTCCAAGAAAGCCTTTTGATGTTTTCAGGTTTCGTACAGAATTAAATTTTGGCGAGGGAAGAAAAATAGTTGATAATGTAACAGGCTATGGAAACTTATTTGCCTGGAATGGAAAACTGGGCAAATTAGAGATGTTGTATGGCATATTCCACTATTATGATTACTTCGATACGAAAATATTTGAATTGGCAACCACGTCTTTTGGTGGTGGATTGCTCACCAAACTGCCTTTGAGTAAAAAAACCAACCTATATACCAATTTTCACCTGGGCGTTGCGCCTTTTGGAGGCGTTAGCGTCGGTCCCGTTTCTGATACTGCACAATCCCGTGACTACAGTTTTGCCTATGGAGTACAGGGTAAAATCGAAACGGGCGTTAATATTGGAAAATACGCGACCGTCAGTGTCTGGTATTATTGGTATCTGATGCACGCGTTTGACAATACGGGTAATGATCAGAAACGTGAAGGCACATTGGGTACGAATGTAATTCAAATGATAAAACCCAGGATAACGGTGCATCTGTTCAGAGATCTCAGTTTCGGCATGGAACATGACATCTATTTCAATAACCATTCACAGCGCTCATTTGAAACACAACGTTTTGTACACTCGGAACAAAGGATATTTCTGATGTTTTACTGGGAGGACCCGCAACGCAAAGGACACTATAATTAGAAGGTGATTACCTGAATTTATAAACGACTCCCGGCAACAGTACCCCGTCCATATAATTCAAACTGAAACTGAGAGTATTCTTCTTTTTTGCATTTTGCAATTTCGCGTACCGGTGATAGTTATTAACCACCTGTCTCCCGCATAGAAAGCCAAGAGCTGCACCCACCAGCACATCCGAAGCCCAGTGCGCGTTTTGCATAATTCTGCTCAATCCAATCAGAGAGGCAGCAGAGTAAGCTACTATGGGTGCCCATTTGGTATCCTTATATTCCATTGCAAAAACGGTTGCCGCGGCAAATGCCACCGTAGTGTGACCCGACGGAAAGGATGTATATGAATTGCTCGGAGGTTTTGTGCCGTTCTGATCTGTCGTAAACTGGAAAAAAGGGCCATGAAATATGTTGTCGTTCTGGCCGGTAGCGGGGTTATAATAGGACGGACGTTGTCTGCCGGTTAAAAATTTAAGTGTTAATTCGATGATCGACGCCGTAATATAAGCCTGCGTTGCAAGCCATGTGGTGGTTTTCACTTTTTCTTTCTTGAAAATATAACCATATGCCGCAAAACCCGCGAGAGTATACGCTTCGTATAAGCCTCCGAAATTGGTTACGTAGGTACT
>DASSGT010000202.1:0-2690 GCA_035693345.1 Puia sp.
ATCAAAGGTGAAGGCGACGTTTTGTTTTATACCCATACGCTGATGTGGAGTTTCCTCCCATGGTCGGTTTTTGTTATTCTGATGATGGTGTCAGGAATTAAAAACTTCAGCAGACACGCGGATTCAAATACGGATTATATAAATCCGGTTCTCTTCTTAACAGGATTTATTATATTTTCCTTATCTCAATTTCAACTACCCCATTATCTGAATATCCTGTATCCGTTTCTCTCTATCATGGTGTCTTATTTTCTGATAAACCTGGATGATCTGGTTTATCATAAAACAATAACTTATGTGCAGAATATCTTATACTGTCTATTATTCTCTTTTGCCATCCTGCTGGCGATTATTTTCGGGTTGCACAATTTGTTATTGATCTGTATCGTACTCGTAACGCTGGCATTTTTCATTTACCGTTTTTTCCCCGGGAATCAATTAGTAAATATTTTCGGAAGATCTTTTTCAGCGGTATTGGTTTTAAGCCTGTTCCTGAACATTTTGTTTTATCCTGAAATATTTAAGTATCAGTCCGGCATGAAGGCGGCTTCATTTCTGAAAGAGAACAACCTGACCGGCCCCGTATATACATTCAGGGAATTATTTCCCGAATTTGCATTTGAATTTTATTCGGCACAACCTGTTTACCTGCTAAAACAATCTGATCTGTATAATTTAAAAGGAAACATCCGTGTATTTGCACCGAAAATTAAAATCGATTCTTTACGGGATGAGGGTTTCATCATACAGGATACCCTGATATTCCCGCATTTCCATGTAAGTAAATTGAACGGAACATTCCTGGATAGCCGAACCAGGGCTCGCGCAGTTGATTCTTCGATGCTCGCGACTATTCTGCCAAAGAGAATTTAATTCGACAAATGTGCAGAGAAACCCGGCAAACATATCATGTCCACCTCTGAATGGGCCTGGTCAGACATGTTGGACCACCTCCGCCCTTTACGCTTATTTCTTCTCCCTGATACACACTGACCAGACAGCCGGCATTTTCCAGTTCAGTTTTTATGACCGGATTGCCCTTCACCATCAAACATTCCCGCGGTGCCATTGCCAGCACATTGCAACCCATCGAATCAAATTCCTCATCGGTCACTTCCAGCAACTGATAACCCCGGTCAAGCAGATAATTTCGAAATACAATCGGCATCAGCGGAGAATAAACAACTGCCAGATTGGTATCTACAGGACTCAAAATAGACATCAGATGAAAAACATCAGCCTTCCCTTTATAATGTGGGAGATGCACTACGATGACGTCAACCCCCAATGGCTTTAGCAATGACTTTAATTGGGATATCCCCTCATCATTTGTACGATATGTGTGACCCACAGCCAGTGTATGCTCGTCCAGCCAGGCGACATCTCCACCTTCCACCGTGCCCGGAGCTGTAATGGTACCCAATATCGGGATCGCTTTTTTTTCAAATGCCTTTTTTTCAGCCAGCGGTTCATTGATTCTTGCCACCTTTCCCATATTGCAAATAATCATTCCTTTGTTTGTTGCAATGGAAGCATCCCGGCAATAAATAGAATCCATATTTACCGTTGGATCTCCGGGGAAAGAAAATAATTCAACCCCGTGATTTTCTATTAAACTTTGAAAAGTTTTATATTCCTTTCGGGCATCACTCATATCTGGTTTAGCCAGATAATTCAGGGACCGCCAATATTGTTCCAGATGAGAATCACTGATAAAAGCCTCCTGCACATTTTTAATGAACAGGGACTTTATTTTTCCTATTTCTGAGTGACAGGTATAATTCATGTCAGGGTTTTTTATTCCATTGTATAATCACATAAAAAGGAAGGCCCGCGAGTATTAACAAAAATCCCCAATAAACAATCTCCTGACCCGATCCCGCAACTGCCCATATGCAAAACAAAAAACTAAGGGTCGCCAGTAAAATGGAAGGGCCCCATCCACCCGGTTTTAAATATTTTTTCTCCATGCGCATAATCATGTAAGCCGCTGTAGAAAACAGATAGGGCACCAGGACGGTTAAGGTGGTGAGCATGATCAAAAACTTAAATTGCTCAACCAGGCCCTTCGTATAATTCATAGTCATAAGAAGGGAAATCAGTACACTTGAAATAATAATACCCATGGCCGGAACACCTTTTTGATTCAGTTTCCCAAATACTTTCGGAAACAATTTGTCTTTTGCGATGGCATAGGGCATTTGTCCCTGGATCAGTATCCAGCCATTTAATGCACCAAAAGCAGCAATCGCCACACCGGCGCTTACCCAGTACCGCGCATGGTTACCCCATATAATAACGGCTGCATCTGCATAAGGAGTCACTGAATGTTGCAGATCTTTTCCGGGAATCATTCCCATGATGCTCACACAACTGATAATATAAATAAATGTCGTCAACAACATGCCGAGCATGGTGGCCTTCGCAATCGTTTTTTCCGGATTGGCCACACTCCCTGAAGGCACAGTGGCACATTCTATTCCAAGAAACGCAAAAAAAGTATAAGCCCCGGATGTCAGTATGGCTGAATAATCACTGACTCCCGTCGAATTGAAGGGCAGAAAATTTTTTATTTTGAAAAAAAATAAGCCACCAATAGCAACCAAAACCAAAGGAACTATTTTAAGGATGGTGGTGACCAATTGCAATTTTCCTGTTGCAAGAATGCCACGCGTATTTATCCAGGTCAG
>DASSGT010000203.1:0-2433 GCA_035693345.1 Puia sp.
TTCAAAATCAATGTATTCTCCTACTTTGGACGCCCCTGAAGTTGGGTTGGAGCCCTGGGCCTTAGGCCTTGTGCCCTGGCCATTGGCAGACTGATCTTCCTGATTCTGCTGCCCATTCATATTATTGAACTGCTGGCGCACATGGCTGGTCGTCCGGATCACCGGGATCAGGAAGCCGGCAATAAACCGGTAAAGCAGGTAAATTAATATCGCGAGTACAAAAACATTCATGGTCTACAAAATTAGTACAGCCGGGTCAAAAACGCTGTTAAAACCTAATGGCAATTTAAATACCAGATTTGGGAGGAATCGAATAAAACCGTTAAATTTGCAGCCGGTATAGTGAAACAACAGGAAGGGAACGCAATCGTTCCCTTCTTCTTTTCATATGGATAAGGAAACCCAAATTGAGAGCATCCGGAGAATGATCGGGGAAATCCTCGAAGAAGAGCCGGCTTATTTCCTGGTAGATCTTCGGAT
The DNA here is from genome assembly GCA_035693345.1 of Puia sp. Lineage (GTDB taxonomy): Bacteria > Bacteroidota > Bacteroidia > Chitinophagales > Chitinophagaceae > Puia. The sequence continues at coordinate 481 of DASSGT010000203.1, forward strand.
CAAGCCAACAAATAATGTAAAGGTTTTTCTGGATGGAGATTCCGGCATCACAATTGAGAAATGTGTTCAGGTGAACCGGAAGCTGTATAAGAAACTGGAAGAGTCAGCGATGTTCCCAGACGGTGATTTTTCACTGGAGGTATCATCGGCCGGACTGGATGAACCCCTGAAGTCATTACGCCAGTATAAAAAGAATATTGGCCGGCAGGTGGAGGTTCAGTTCCAGGATGGTTCCCTGAAAGAAGGGCAGCTGATGGCAGTGAATGAAGAGGGGATTGTGCTGGAAGTGGCTGCTGGCAAGGTTTCCAACGGGAAACTGCAACCGAAGAAAAAAGAGTTTAGTTCACATACTTATTTATTCAACAATATAAAATCAACAAAGATCCAGATTGTTTTTTAACTGGATAAAAAAAGGAACGCCATGGCAAGTATCAATTTAATCGAAGCTTTCCAGGATTTTAAGGAAGCCGAAAATATTGACCGTCCTACCATGATGAAAGTGGTAGAAGATGTATTCAAAACCCTGTTGCGTAAAAAATACGGGAGTGATGAGAATTTTGACGTAATTGTGAATGCCGAAAAGGGAGACCTTGAAATCATGCGCAGACGCACGATCGTGGAAAATGGAGCGGTGGAAGATCCCCTGGCCCAGATAGCCTACAGCGATGCCGTTAAACTGGAACCGGACTATGAAGTGGGAGAAGATCTCTACGAAGAGATTGAGATCCTCGATTTCGGTCGTCGTGCAATCCTGGCGGCAAAACAAACCCTGGCCAGCCGTATTGGTGACCTGAAAAAGAACGTACTCGTTAAAAAGTACAGCGAACGTATTGGTGAGATCATCAATGCGGAAGTTTATCAGGTATGGAAGAAAGAAATTTTGCTGCTGGATGAAGAAGGCAATGAGCTGATTCTTCCCAAGTCAGAACAGATACCACAGGATTATTTCAAAAAAGGTGAAAGCATCCGGTCCGTAGTGAAGAAAGTAGATATGAAGAATAATTCACCGGTCATCATTCTTTCCCGCACCAGTCCTTTATTTCTGGCCAAATTGCTTGAAATAGAAGTACCTGAAATTTTTGACGGACTGATTGTGATCAAAAAAATTGTACGTGAACCCGGTGAAAGAGCGAAGGTAGCCGTAGAATCCTACGATGACCGTATTGATCCGGTAGGCGCCTGCGTGGGTATGAAGGGTAGCCGTATCCATGGTATCGTACGTGAATTGAAAAACGAAAATATTGATGTGATCAATTACACCAATAATATACAGTTGCTGTTGCAGAGATCGCTGACCCCATCCAAGATTACGAGCATGGACATAGACAGCGAAAAGATGCATGTGAATGTCTATTTGAAACCGGATCAGGTTTCGCTGGCGATCGGAAGGAAGGGAGTGAATATCAAACTGGCCCAGGAGTTGACAGGATACTCCATTGACGTGTTCCGTGACAATGAAGGTGAAACAACCGAATTCGATATCGACCTGGATGAATTCAGTGACGAAATTGAAACATGGATCATCGACGAGCTGAAGAGAATCGGCTGCGATACAGCCCACAGTGTGCTGGATTTATCTGTGGAAGAACTGGAACGCAGAACCGACCTGGAAAAAGAGACAATTGAAGAAGTACGTCGGGTACTCAAAGAAGAATTCGAAAAAGAATAAACCTATAATCATGATTTTATGATTACGGGAGTTCTTCATTATAAATTATTTATAACAACATGACGCTGGTCCATGGACGGACCGGCAGTTCATGGACACAAATCATATGGCAGAAACGACATCACCACGTTTAATGGCAGCAGCCAAGGAATTCAACATCGGCAAAGAAACGCTGGTTGACTTTCTGGTGGGCAAGGGCTTTAGCAAGGACGATCTGAAACCAACCGCCAAGCTGACCGAAGAAATGTACCGGTCCCTCCAACAGGAATTCCAGGGAGACAAAG
>DASSGT010000204.1:0-2988 GCA_035693345.1 Puia sp.
AAAAATCCATCGATCGCACTGTCGAAGATGACGACCTTCAACTGTTTGTCAGATTCTATCGCTTTAATAATCTCGTCCAGCTGCCGGATCGATTCAGGTCCGAAAATATTTACCGGCGGATTATTAAAGGTCACACGCCAAACCGCAGGCGATTCCTTTGCCAGAAAAAATTGTTTCTTGCTCATGTATTATTATTTTTTATGGATGTTAGCAGTATGGCAGAGCGCCGGCTACATTTTTTATTTGAGTATTAATTTAGAAAGAAGTCTAATAAGGCTTTCTGAACCTGACCAGTTTGCTCCTGCACTAACCAGTGACCTGAGTCTTTTATGATTACTTCATGTACATCATTTGCTACCAGTTTGCTGTGTGCTGCTAAAAATGAGCCTGCAAAATGATCGGAACCCATGGCCAGTACGGGCATAGAAAGTTTGTTGTTCATAAATTCAACATCGTCATTGGCATCCCGCGAAAATTCGCCGAACCAGTGAAATGCACCGGTCGTTGCTCCGGGTACCGTATAAGCTCTTATGAATTCATCTCTCTCTATTTGTGTAAAAGCGTTATTCTGATAACCAACAACCGGCCAGAAATCTGTCAGGAAAAGCCCTGCGTTTCCAGATACGATCTCCCCGGAATGCGGCTGGGCAAAAAATCCAAACCACCAGGCTTTTGCTTTAACCTCACTCCATACGGGTTCAATACCGGGTAACAACGCATCCATAAAAGCTATTTTTTTTACATCATCCGGGAACTGCGCGGCGTAGGCATAGGTTACGATCATACCGATATCATGCCCTGCGATATTGATATGATGATAGCCAAGTTTTGTCATCAGTTCATGCATATCCACTGCCATGTTTTTTTTGTCGTAACCACCAGCTGGTTTATCTGATTCGCCAACACCGCGGAGGTCGGGCGCAATTACACTAAAGTGCTTTGAAAGCTCAGATAGCAAACGGTTCCACATGTACCAGTTTTCCCCAAATCCATGCACTAATAGCAATGGCTCACCTTTTCCACCTTTCACATAGTGAATTTTGATACCGTTCACCATTGCGTATTGGTGTTTAAATCCTTCAGGTGGTGAAGCGGGCCCGGAGATTTTCGCAATGCTGTCGCTAAACTGTATTGCATGAGCTTTCCCAAAAGAAAGTACGGTAATCACCGAAATGGTCAGCGCGACATACAGATTTTTTCTGATTGTTTTCATACACGTAGTTGTTGCCAGACCGAAACTCATTAAAAAAGTATCGGCCTTTGATGGATGGCGTAATTTTTTTACTTCTTCTGTGATGCATTGATGATCACCTGGGCTACTTCTTCAGGATGAGACATGAAGACCACATGACTGCTTTTGATCTCTGTAACTTTATCCTTGGCACGTTTGTACATGTTACGTTCTATCTCAGGGTTGACCGTTTTATCATCCGTAGCCACAATACCATAACTGGGCTTGTTTTTCCAGGCCGCTTCTGTTACCGGAGTCGCAAAACACTGCCCCACTATAGGCTGTTGTGAAGCGTTCATGAAATCAGCCGTTTCATTACTGAGATCAGCTGCAAATCCCTCATGGAAGGTTTCCCGGTTAAAAAAAACAACTCCTTTTTCTGCTGTCACACGCATTTTGGATGACATCGGCTGAGTGGCTGACCATTGATTGGTCGTTTCACCTTTATCGGGTTGAAAAGCGGCTACATAAACCAGTGAGACTACTTTGGGATGTATTCCCGCCTGCGTAATGACCGTACCGGCCCATGAATGACCCACCAGTACGGTTGGCCCGTCCTGCTGATTCAGTATCCTGTTCGTCGCTTCTACATCATCCGCTAAGGAAGTCAGCGGGTTTTGAACAATGCTTACATGGTAACCTTTTTTTGTGAGAATGGTATAAACGGCTTTCCATCCGGAGCCATCTGCAAAAGCACCATGTACAATTACAATGTTTTTTATCATGGGTGCCTGCGCTGCTGCCTGACCAACTCCCAAAAACAAACTGCTTACAATAATAAGTGCCGTTGTTAAATATCTGTTTAACAAACTGTTTTTAATGGATGTGATTTTCATTTTTTTGTTTTACTATAAATTAATAGACAACAAAATTATTTCTCAAAAATGTCCCTCACAATGGCTAAACTTCCCAATTTGATGGATTGTTTTCTCCGGAGGTTACCTGATGTGTTGGTATTTTGTACCGGGACAGATTTCATCGGACCAAAACGTGCATCCCTTAATGAATTCCTGTATAATTGCGGAGAAACTTTTACTTTATTTTTAAAGTACCGGCTGAAGTGATATTCATCCTTGAATCCCAGATCATAAGCAATCTCTTTTATACTCCCGGAAGAGAGATTGAGCTCTCTTTTGGCTTCCAGAATAATCCTTTCAGATATTATTTCGGTCAGCGTTTTTTGAAAATGACTTTTGACAATTCTGCCAAGTGTTTTTATGGAAACATTTAATAGCTCCGCATATTCACCTCCGCTATGTTTTGTCCTGAAATGCATTTCTATCATTTCTTTCAGCTGTCGCAACAGACTGGCATCGGCTGTATCCCGGTCCGCTGCCAGGGGTGTGGTGGGTTTTAAAAACTTTATTCTGATAGCCCTGATCAATAAAATTTTAAGATATGCGATCAGCAGGTCCTGCTGGGCAAGACCGGCCAATAACATTTCGGTTTTTATTTGTTCTATTACACTATAAATGGCCGGGTTTTCATTTTCGGGTATATAAAAAAAAGGAGGATTGTTTGGATCATTAAAAAGAATGCCATTGCTCGCAACCTCATTTTGGTGACGGAAAATGCAGAAGAAATCAGGATGAAAATTGATCATCACTCCCTGGAGCATCCTGCCTTTGATCATAAATGGCTGAAAGGGTGAAAAAAACAATATGGTCCCCTTTGAAATCAGATAATCTGTGAAGTCTGCATTTAATTCGCCTTCTCCCGCGGAAATCAGGATAATAGAAAAGTGAGGAACTCTTTGC
>DASSGT010000205.1:0-5117 GCA_035693345.1 Puia sp.
AGATGAAAAGTATTCTCCCGAGTTCGGTTCTAAGCAAGGCCTGGCAATGTATGATACCCTGATTGCCCTTCCGACCCTGGCCAACAGGAACGCTGCAAGAAAAGACAAGGAAAATGCCGTGACTTTATTTAAAGAAGCAAAGCAAAAAGAAACCAATATTAAGATAAAGCAGGACCTGGATATACTTATAAATAATTCCGAGCTTAATTTCCGGGAAGAGGACTTTGAGTTCAACAGGGAAGTGCCTTTTTTCAATCCTTCCAGTACAATTTTTGACGGCATACAAACCCTGCTCGATGATCAGACACCAGCAGGAAGGCGCGGCGCGGCCATTATCCGTTTGCGTAAATATGCCGGATTACAAAGCGGTTATGTGCCTCTTACTGCCATCCTGAAAGAACGTACGATACAGCAGATTAATAAAGCGGATATGATCTATCCCGCCAAACAGCAAATGGAAGTTATTTTGTCGCACAACGGCAATCTGATTGACGGTGTCCAGGAGTTGTTCACAAAATATAAAATGAATGGATGGCAGGAAATATATACAGCGGTCAAAAAACAACTTGAAGATTATGATCAATGGATAAAGGATAGTGTCCTGCCCAGGGGTCGTACGGATTTCAGACTACCACCGGAAAAATATAAACTTGCTCTGGAGTCTTATGGAATCGATATTTCACCTGCAGAGATTGCAAAAATGGCACATGCCGCCTTTACTGATATTCAGGAGCAGATGAAGCCCCTGGCAATGGAGATTGCAAAAAAATACAATCTCCCTTCGAATGACTACCGTTCCGTTATGCAGTATCTGAAAAAAAATCAGATAATAGGCGACTCCATTCTTCCGCTGTATGAGGCCCATCTGGTAATCATTGAAAATATTATCAGAAAGCAGCAACTCGTTACACTACCCAATCGCCCCGCTATTATTAAAATCGCAACAGCTGCCGAAACCGCACAGCAACCCGCACCCCATATGGTGAGGCCTCCTTTTTTGAATAATACCGGGCAGCGGGGTGTTTTTGTGCTGCCGCTGAATTTACCTTCTGCTCCTGGTGAAAAAATAGACAGGTATGACGATTTTACTTTCGATGCTGCCTCCTGGACAATTATTGCCCATGAGGTAAGACCCGGTCATGAATTGCAATTTGATAAAATGGTGGAAGAGGGTGTTTCGCAGGCCCGGACATTATATGCATTGAATTCCACCAATACGGAGGGATGGGGATTGTATTCGGAATATATTACCAGACCCTACATGCCCATAGAAGGACAGCTCGTTTCCCTTGATTATAGATTGCTGCGCGCTGCCCGTGCTTTTTTAGATCCCGAATTACAGGCCGGTACGATCACACCCGAACAGGCCCTGAATATATTAATGGTTGATATTGTCTCTTCTCATGCTTTTTCTCAACAGGAAGTCGAACGCTATACAATTCGTATGCCCGGTCAGGCGAATAGTTATTTCTATGGATTTACAAAAATGTTATCGCTCAGAAAAGATACTGAACAGGCACTCGGTACAAAATTTAGCGCAATAAGGTTCCACGACTTTATTTTGTCGCAGGGAATTTTACCTCCTGCTTTAATCAGGGACGCCGTAATGACTGAATTTGTGCGAGCTGAAAAAACGCGCTAGTTATTTTGAAGAAAACTTCATCCCCTAAACTACTTTGGTTGATGTACGATAAGCCGTTCCCTTAAACAGCGCGACCAATTCATCTTTTTCATTCGTCGTGCGAACATCATAGATTCCGATTTTGTTACCGAGGAAAATTTCCACAGCCTCTACCTGCAACAGTTCACCTGCTTTTGCAGGCTTTGTAAAACTAACCGTGGCATCCAGTGCTACTGTCAGATGACCATAGGAGTTACATGCAAAAGCGAATGCAGAATCGGCCGCCGCAAATAAAATACCTCCATGAATGCTGTTGAATCCATTCATCATTTCCTCCGTAATGCGGTATTGCAATTTGCAATGGCCCTTCCCGATTTCAATGATCTGAAGACCCAGCCATTCCGTAAAACGGTCATTCTTTAGCATGATCTTCAATACTGCTTCCGGAGAAATGATTTCTTCATCCATAAATGAATAATTTTTTAGAAAACTATAAAGTCATTCAATAAAACTCTCCACAAAATACAAATCACAGAACCTCTTCATGGGTTATAAACCCCCCGTTCTATTCACCCAGATATGGATCCTTTATTTTTACTGTTTTGTAACTGATATCTGAAAATTTTACTTCGCACCTTGTTCCCGTGGGTGATTGCGCTAAAAATCCCAGCCTGAACCCACTCGTTGCATCGAATTGCAAATGCCTGATCAGGTACCACCTGACACCGTTCTCTGAAGAATACAACGTTATTACATTGCCGGCCTTTGCTATTTTGTAAAAAACTTTGTTTGATTTCATTTCAACGGAGTTGCAATCGTCTGAAATATTATTGGTAACCACGCTAACGACTCTTTTTGCACCCGTATAATCTTTCTCAAAACAAAATTTTATCCAGTGCAGACTATCCTGCTTAATCACCAGGGCGCCTCCGTCCCATTTGCTGGCAAAAGCATGTTCAATGGAAGCTACCAATACGAAATTCTCATCACCTTCAAATAAAAGCTTGGGTGCATTATCGGTATTATATGTCACATTGGGATCCCGGAACATGTCAGTCTTTTCGCCGGCGACTATCATGACTGCATTCCCTTTTACAGAGAAAGTCTTTGCTGAGTTTTCCCAATATAATCCACGGGGTATGCCAGGAATCCTGACGGAATCCGTTTGCTGGGCAACTATATGAACATAAGACAGACAGGTTGCGATGAAGCAGAAACATATTTTCATGTGTATTATTTTCTGTGTTTCAAAGGAATGACCAATTTGAGTGCTGACCAGTCTTCGTTTACAGCACAAACCTTTATATCTACCAGACCGATTTCGAGTGCGTAACTCCTGATCAGATCCTCAGAAACATCCGACGATATTTTAGATGTCTTCTTTGGCCAGGATGCCCATATCATTCCGTTTTGTTCAATTTCTTTTTTTAACGATGGCAGCAATGAATAGTATTCTGAAAATTCTTTGGTAAAGAAATGGATCAGATTTTTCTTAATATGCGGATCATCAGAAATTTCAACATTTTCCGGCCATTCCGTAAAAAGATCAAAATAATTTTTGGGCGCATGAATCAACCGGATGATGAAGTTCTCTTTGATCCCCAATTTTTTTTCCAGCGCAGTACCGGAATACCCAGCCCCCAATGCCCCGGCCATTTTATTTCATTTGAATTTTTTAAAATCTTCTTCCAGAATCGCGTAACTATATGCATCTGCCCATTCGCCCCGGATGGGTAATATTTTCCTTTTTATTCCCTCCCTTTCCATTCCGGATTTTTCAAGAACCCGGGCTGAAGCAATATTTTCTATTGCACAGCCTGCTTCTACCCGATGAAGATTCAATTCCATAAACGCAAAGGTTAGCATTCTTTTCAGGGATTCTGTTGCAAATCCGTCACCCCAATTGGCGGGCAGAATCTTAAACCAGACTTCGGCGCTTCGAAATTTTAATTCCTTCAATTGCAAACCGATCAATCCCATCCAGTGGTTATTGTTTCTGTTTTCCAAAGCAAATACAAATAAAATTCTTGGCTGTTCACTTTGAGCAATGATCCAGTCGGTCAACAGAATTTCTGTTCGCTGGATTGTTTCCGGTATCCCCAGTGTATTATATTTATCCGTCTCAGGTCTTGTCAGAAGAAAATGAACATCACTCAGGTCACCTAAAAACAGGTCCCGCATGACCAGCCTATCGGAGTGATATATCAAACGCTGTATTTTAATTTTCCGACTTAAAAATATCTCTTAATACACGTTTTGCCGCATGGAAACCACACATGCCATGAACCCCACCGCCCGGGGGGGTGGATGCAGAACAAAGATAAATACCCTTTGCCGAGGTTCGATAAGGCGAAAGCCTGAGTGCCGGTCTGGTAAAGAGTTGCCGGATATCCTGCACGCCTCCATTGATAGTTCCGCCTACATTATTTGGATTATTCACTTCCATTTCTTTTGTGTCCATGGTGTGAGCCGCTAAAATACGTTCTCTGAATCCGGGAGCAAAGCGCTCAACCTGGTTTTCGATTGCCGTGCGCATATTTTTTACCGATCCATTCGGCACATGACAATAAGCCCAGGCTGTATGTTTTCCTGCAGGTGCACGTGTCGGATCAAACAGGCTTTGCTGGGCAAGAAGTACAAAAGGTTTTTCCGGATGTTGTCCAACTGAGGTGAGTTGTTCATTCGATGCGATTTCCGCAAATGAATTACCTACATGGACGGTTCCGGCCCTTGTGCAGGATGTTGCTGTGAAAGGAATTGGTGCATCGAGTGCCCAGTCTATTTTATAAACACCCATTCCGTATCGGTATTGCATAAGCTGACTCCGGTAAGAAGATGAGAATGAATGCCCGGCAATCTGTAATGCCTGTTTTGGTGACATATCCAGCACAACAGCCCGTGCACCCGGAAGATCCATTAATTTTTCAACACGAAAACCGGTTTGTATTTGGCCGCCAATAGATACAAAGTATGCAGCGAGAGCCTGTGCCAATTGTTGCGAACCGCCCCTGACCAGAGGCCACCCTTTCTGATGGCCCAGGATCATCAACACAACGGCGGCGGCTGAACTGGCAATTTTTGAAAAAGGAAGTAAACCGTGCGCAGCCATCCCCGCAAAAAGACCTCTTGCTTTTTCTCCTTTAAAATAATTACGTGCCAGCGTATCTGCCGGAAGCAAAGCCTTCATTCCGAAATGAGTCATGGCCAGCGGATGATGTGGAATCCGGAAAGGGCCAAGAACATCAGTTTGAATGATTGGCCATTCATTCACCAAACGGGAGAATAATTTAGTATATGCTTCGCTGTCGATGCCAAGTCCGGAAGCTGTGTTGTGCAGAGAGGATTCGAAAACTGCGGAAGTCCCGTCATCGAACGGATGCGCTACGGCATATTCCGGAAAAATAAACTCAAGTCCGAATTCATTCAGGGGGAGGCTTGCAAAGAAAGGAGAACCGGCAGCCATGGGATGAATAGCAGAACCGATGTCATGTATAAA
>DASSGT010000206.1:0-6859 GCA_035693345.1 Puia sp.
GAAGTCTCTGTTTTGAGTAATGACTACGGACTATTTCATTTGCCGGTATTGCCGGCTGGTGTGTATTCTACAGAAATTTCATCGGTTGGATTTGCAAGGGTTGAAAAGAAAATCAAGTTTCCCCTGGGTACAGATTCATTGATTATTATACTATCTCCTTCAGTAACACAACTGGATGCTGTTGTGGTTACAGCTGAAAAACAGGAGTCGAATATTCAAAGTGTACCTGTAAGCATTACCGCGCTTTCCACCCGGGATATCCAGGCATACAGGCTCTGGGCCAGTGCGGATCTGAAGGGTATTGTATCGAATCTCTATTCTGCAAATCCCGGTGATGGAAGAAATGTTATTTCCATTCGCGGGATCACCTCCACGTCTTATGACCCGGCTGTTGTGACTTATATCGATGGTGTACCTCAATTTACACTCGATACGTATATACCGCAGTTATTTGATATCGATCATATCGACGTGCTGAAAGGGCCGCAGGGTACATTGTATGGACGCAACGCGATGGGGGGAGTGATCAATATTTTTACCAGGCAACCGGATGACCAGGTGCATGTTTCCTTCGAACTCAGTTCAGGAAATTATGGATTGGAGAGGTATTCATTCAATATGAGCACTCCGATCATCAAAGGCAAATTATATCTGGGTGCTGCTGTTTTATACGAAGCTTCGGATGGATATTACATCAACGATTTCAACAACAGCAATTTTGACAGGCAGCATCGCACAGCTGATAATATCTCACTGAAATACCTCCTGAATCCGAAGTGGTCCTTTTCATTGAATATGAAAAATCTCTGGAACCGCAATAATGGTGCATTTGCCCTTTCGCCAACAACTCAAATGGCCCTTTCGAATCCCTATCATCTTGATCAGAATGCCATCGGTCAAATGGTGGACAATAGTCTGAATGGTTCATTACAGATCCGATACACAGGTGCAAAAATGGATTTTACGTCATTGACTGCTTATCAATCGAACTACCGGTATTATAAGAATCCGGTTGACGGAGATTTTTCGCCGCTGGATATTATCAGCATTGTAAATAATTATGGAAAGCCCTGGAATAAAGTCGATGCATGGACTGAGGAACTGCGTCTGACATCTCCCACGGCTTCTGTCTCGCCGTTGAAATGGGCTATCGGATCCTATTTGTTTTTGCAATCATCGCCAAATCAACAAGGTGTTCATTTTGGTGCGAAAGCCCCATTGGCCGGATCGCCCGACAGCAATTATACGATCATCAATACTACGCAGATAAAGAATAAGGGCCTGGCTTTCTACGGACAGCTGGAATATATTTTATCAAAAAAATTCAGTGTTGCCGGTGGTTTGCGATACGATTACCAGCATTCCAACGCGGAGGTTTCGGGAATGTACCTTCCCGACGGTTCAAGCACCGGATTTCCGACACAGCCGGATACGACCGGTGAAACTTCTTATCACGCGGTAACACCTATGTTCTCCGTTTCTTATCGTGCAGGTGACAATGCGCATATATATGCCAGTTACCGTCAGGGGTATCGCACCGGCGGCCTGACCCAGTTATCGAGTGACCCTTCCCAACCACCGCTATATCCATACCAGCCGGAATTTAGCAATAACTACGAACTTGGATGGAAGGGAAATTATTTTGCCAACAGGTTCCATGCAAACCTCGCCGCTTTTTATAATAATGTGCATGATGTGCAGGTGCCCACGCTGATACTACCGGAAGCGATCACTGTTATAAAAAATGCCGGTGGTCTTGTGAGCAAGGGGTTTGATGCAGAACTTGAGGGACTGATTGTAAAGGGCCTGCAGATGACCTATCATTTCGGATATACAGATGCGAAATATACCAGTGGTAAGCTTTCATCCAATGGGGACGCGGTTAATCTGGACGGCAAACGACAGCTCTTTACACCCGACATGACCTCGATGCTTGTGCTTGAATATTCCGGAGCTTTGCCAAAACTGATCGGGGTAAATGGATTTATCAGGGGCGAGTGGTACTATTTCGGCAAACAGTATTTTGATCTGTCTAACAAACAGATGCAGACATCTTATCAGATGCTGAACACGAGTGTGGGAATTTCCTATTCATTTTTTAGTATCTCTGTCTGGATGCGGAATGTTACCAATACAAAATATATTGCCTACGCCTATGATTTCGGAGCGTCAAGGCTGGGAGACCCGTATAACTACGGGGTTACTATGAAGTTTCGGATACGATAAGCAGTTATTAGTTATTAATTATTAGTTATTATAACAGGATTTAAGCTTTGCGCTTTACGCTTTAAGCAGTCAATAAATTTTGATGCCGCAGGTGCGGCATTAAAATTTATTGACTCTGAACATCCACTGCCCGCTGGTAAAATCCGGCATTTCGACCGTTTGATTTCCCAGTTCAATACTCATTTCACTAAGGGGTGTGATGGAACTCCAGGCAGCGGCATCATATACATCCATCGGAGTGGTGGTTTGTTGTTTTGCTGATTCAATAAATGCCTGCAAAACAAAAAAGTCCATGCCGCCGTGACCCGCATTTTCTGCTTCCTTTCCCCACCTCTGCCAATCCGGATGGTCATATTTATCCAGGTATGGTTGAGCGGATTCCCACGCATCTTCCTTTGCACTGACCCCTTCTATATATAAGGAGTGGTTAACGTCCATCCAGATTCCACGGGTACCCTGCACACGGAATCCCAGCGAATAGGGACGTGGCAGATTCGTGTCGTGTTGCAGGAATATCGTTTCTCCATTAGCACATCGGATCTGGGTGGTTACCACATCGCCGAGTTTAAATTCCACTTTTGTATTGGGATGATCGGGACCGCCTTTCTTCACAATATATTCATGCAATCCGCGTGACTTGGATGCAAAGGAACTTAGTGAGACGAAACGATTGCCATAATTTATATTGAGCATTTCGGCAACCGGGCCGATGCCATGCGTCGGATACAGATCACCGTTACGATGTACACTATGGTTGGTACGCCAGCGGGCTTCAGAAAAACCCTTCTCGCCAAATTCCGCCCCGCTGTTGTAAGGCGTTTTTCCATCATTGAATTTTACACCACGAAGATCATGCTGGTATCCGCACTGCATGTGAATGAGTTCACCAAAAAGCCCCTGTCTGACCATTTGCAGAATTGCCATCACATCCCGGCGGTAACAAACATTCTCCATCATCATCACATTTGCGTTACTGGCTGCCGCAGCGTTCACTACATTCCAGTGATCCTGCAATGTGATTCCCAACACCACTTCTGTTCCGATATATTTGACGCCCGCAGAAATGCCATCCAGGATTATGGGTGTATGCCATTCCCATGGCGTCGCTATCAGAATCGCCTGAAGGTCTTTTATTTCCAGGAGTTTTCTATATGCATGCGGATCACCCGTAAAAATTTTTGGCATCGGTTTGCCGGATTTTGTGACCAGTTCCCGGGCAGATTGCAGCATGCGTTCATCGATATCACAGATGGCTACGACATCCACATCAGACCTCTGCAGTGCATTCCAAAGATGATTTTGTCCCCGGAGACCTGTTCCGATAATGCCCAGCCGGACTTTTGTAACAGGAGTTCTGGAAAATAACGGTGAGGGATGAAAGAGACCGATGCCCGCACCTGCTATGGAAATATTTTTTACAAAGTCCCTGCGTTTCATATGATGTATTGTTTTTGGTTGGCAGTTGGCAGTTGACAGTTGACAGTTGACAGTTGACAGTTGGCAGTTGGCAGTTGATCCCGCATGTGCGGGAACAGTTGACAGCTATAATTTCGGGAAGAAAATTAATGCATTTCCATCAAGCAGATAAAAAACATTTAAAAGTAGAACCTGTCTTAGTTTTAGAATTTACATTCGAATTGGCTTTACGCTTTATGCATTACGCTTTATGCATTACGCTTTGCGCTTTGCGCCTAAAGCTGTATAAGCTGATTCTTTATAGCATACAGAACCAATCCAACGCGGTTGGAGACGTTAAATTTTTTGAAGAGGGATTCGCGATAGCCGTCCACGGTACGTTCACTGACGAACATGTCGCCGGCAATCTGCTGATAGTTTTTTTCGCTGCAGGCATGTTTGAGAAATTCCATTTCACGATCCGTGAGATGGGGAAATGCGTTGGCAGAATCTGCTCCGGACTGATGTATCGACTGGATTACTTTTCGCGTCAGCATTTCATTATAATAATATCCTTTGGCAAGGATTTCTTCAAATGCCACCTGCAATTCTTTTGGATCGGCATCTTTGAGTATATAACCCCGGGCTCCCTGATGAATCATTTTTATAATTGTGGCGTCATTATCCATGGTGCTCAAAGCCAGCACCCGTATAGATGGATGATTTGTATGTAACCAGGCAGCCGTTGCATAACCGTCCATGACCGGCATATGAATGTCCAGTAAAACGATATCAGGTAAATGGTCGGTATCCAGGCGATCAATGAATTCCCGTCCGTTACTTACATCCATTAATACCTTATACCTGGGAAACAAATCGATCAATACCGCCAGTCCTTTACGGAACATGGTGTGATCATCTACGAGTGCGATATATTTCAGTTCAGACATTGCTCTGATTTGTTTGAGCTCAACCATTGTTTTCATTCCCGATCAATCACGTCCTGAATCATTTCAAAATGTGTGACACCTTATGCCTGCCTGCCGGCAGGCAGGCCTTACGCTTTACGCTTTACGCTTTACGCTTTGTGCTTTAAGCTTTCACGCGTACGCCATTTGAATTTGAAGAGTGGTTCCTTCACCCGGTTTACTCATGATATCCGCTTTACCACCCACCAGTGTTGCTCTGCGCAGGATATTCTGAAGTCCAAGGCCCTCACGTTTTTTTAATTCTGCTTCAGGGTTAAAACCGATACCATTGTCGAAAATTGAAATAAACATACATTCATCCATGTATCTGATAGAAACCTTCACATCGGAAGCGCCGGCATGTTTAATGATGTTTTGCAATCCTTCCTGCACAATCCGGAAGGCAATGAGCTTATGATGATCCGGAATATTTTTTTCTACGCCCTTCACATCCGAGCTCACTTTGATCAGACCACTGCGGTTGATCCGGCGTATCTCCTGGGTAATGCTATCCTGCAGACTCAGTTTTTGTAATCTTTCACTGCTCAGACTTTTGGCGATATCCCGCAGTTCAGTCATGGCCAGGCTGATACTTTCTTTCACATTTGTCAGTAATTCGCCTTCCACGGATTGTTTTTGCTCCATGATGCTCAGCTGCACTTTGGCGAGACTTAGTATCTGTCCGACATTGTCGTGGATTTCCTGGCTGATCATATCGAAAGTCTGTTCCTGTATTTCCAGCTTGGATTCAAGTAATTGTTTTTCGTAAGCCGCACGCATGAGTTGTTGTTCTTTGCTCATTTGTCCTTTTTTGTTGTTATAATAAAACAGCATGACAAGAAACAGCACGCCCAGGAAAAGCAGAATAACGATGACTGCTATGATGGTGAAGATGACCTGGCTCTTTGCGTCCTGCATAAAGTAAATGCGTAACTATATCCTCCGTAAACAATAGCGTTTACGGATGGTAAAATGGCATGGTATAGGGTTTTATTGGCAATTTCAATTTTGTTGATCAGGATATAAGACTGAAGCCCGAGTACTACCAGCGTAACCAAACCGGAAAGTAAATTCAATGAATTGATCCAGAAATAGGGCTCCCTCATAAAATTCAGTTCCTCCTGGTCAAACACTGTCAAACGCACAAGACAAAGACTCGAAAAAACAATGATCATCATATCCACCAAACCCAGGGAATAGGAATTGAATTGAATGGTACCCTGTATAAATCCGAAATTTATGCAAATGAGTACCATGCATAAAATGCAGATTATATAAAAGATGATAGCTTCCTTCCTGGTTAAAAATAGCATTTTGCCTGCTAAGTAGAAAAAGAACGGTGTTGATATCAGGAGATATAAATTATAAACACGATAATTTGAGGTCCAGCCGAATGCACGATAATTTTCTGCGATCAATTCGGTTGCATTCACGATAATCAATAAAGGAATAAATGCAAGCAGTGAACATGATTTTAGTCCTTTCCAGCAGTAAACAGCTGTTATAAGACTCAGGATCTGAAAATATTCGAACCAGGCAATTTGCATATTTTTTTATGGTTGTAGTCCGCCGAAATCATAAGAACCTCCACCTCCGGATGGGGTTCCACCGGCGACCATCGCATGTGGTTGCAGGGTTTGGCCGGAAGAAATATCGTAAGGAACCAGAAATACTGCGATCCGGTTTAGTTTTTTGGCCCTTTTAGAAGGATCGGGTTCATATCTGTTCAAATAGGTCATGTCGTATGCTCCAAATACAACCCGGATGGAAAATGTCTTTCCTGCCTGTGCATATGCGGCTGCGGTGGCATCGAGCCAGTCACGTAAATCTGTTCCGCTGAATGATTCACTGGTTGTCAGTTGAGCAGTTGTCGTGATCGTCGGTGAGTAAGGCTGGCCCGCCGGATTTGTAAATCCGTGATCCTTCATCAGTTTCCGATAGTTAGTCACACATGACTGGATCGAATCCTGGTTGACGATTCGTCCGGTATCCATTCTGATTTCTTTTTGTGCTATACCAGAGTGATTGATGCTCATTTTTTCCAGCGGATTGTCTATGTTTCTGAAGGAGAAAAGAAAAAAAGAAATAAACAGAAATGCGCAGAGGATTGAAGGTTTACATATCATATGATCGGTTTTATTTCTGAAAATACATAGAATCCCGGTTCTCCGAGCTCAGACGGAAAGAAACGGGATTTATCCCGCGGATACCGGGAAAAATACCCGGATGAGAATCCTGTTTTATCCCCTTTTTAGCGATTGCACCTGATC
>DASSGT010000207.1:0-3216 GCA_035693345.1 Puia sp.
CTTCTGCCAGATATTTTTTTGATATAATTCGAGTCCGCTCCAGTCAACGGATTTGGAATTAAATTCATTATAGATCCGAAACCAGTTTTCGGTGCGCTGTTCTACATCATGGGCGGGATTTTCATAAACCCAATGTTGAAATTTATCTATAGTTGCGATCCATGGAAAAATCGTGATCACCCGTTCCAGCTGCTGAATCTTTGCCCTGCGCAAGTCTTCGGGATTTTCAAAGTAAATCTCCCAGTTCTCCATACTGAAAAGTTCCATCGCCATGCTGGCAACTTCTGCAATCTCCATCGGGTATTCCTTAAAAGCACTCAATTCAAGATGATGTGAAAGGAATGAATGTACAGCATGACCGCCTTCATGGACCATTGTTGTAACATCGTGCATTTGTCCCGCTGCATTCATAAATATAAACGGTGCGCCGGTTTCTGCCAAAGGGCAATTATAACCACCTGGCGCCTTACCGATCCTGCTTTCAAGATCAAAGCGATTCATTTTTTTCATTGTCCGCAGACAGTCTGCAAAGAATGGCCGCAGATCACTGAAACAGGTTACTGTTTTTTCCAGGAGTTCATCGCCGGTCTTAAAAGGATTCAAAGGTTGCTGGTCGGCAGGTTCAGCATCCATGTCCCATGGTCTTAAAACATCAAGTCCCAATTTGTGCTGCTGGTATTGATTGATGATTTCAACCAGCGGCAGAATATGTTGTTTCACGGATTCGTGAAAACGATAGCAATCTTCTTTGGTGTAATCGAACCGTCCCATTTCAACGAATTTGTAATCCCGGAAATTGGCGAAGCCGGCATTACGCGCAATCAGATCACGACGTTTTATGAGTTCTGTAAACAGATTGTTAAGTGCATCCTTATCCTGAAGTCTCCTTTCCTGCACCTTACGATATACTTCTTCGCGTAAAACACGGTCCGGGTTTTCCAGAAATTTCATGGCCTGCTGTAATGTATATTCCTGTTCTTTTATGGTAACAGTCATTTTACCGGAGATGGTTCCGTATTGCTGACCCAATACACTGAGTTCTGACTGAATGGGAATATTCTCTTCGCGAAAAAGTTCTATGCTTTTTCTTACTGAACGCAGATAAGTAAAATATTTCTGCTTATCCAGTAAGGCCGTTAAAGGGGAATTGATCAGTTTGCGATTCAGCAGATCTGCATAAGGCTGAATCTTTGGCTGAACTTCCATCATGAAATATGTAAAATGATCCCGGAGTTTTTTGTCTTCAGTATTACAGGTCATCCGGATATGACGCCAGGAGACATCTTCACTAATAACAGATTCCAGCTCACTCATATCTTTCAGCCATTTCTCCAGATCAGCGGGAGTTTCCAATGGTCGCTGGGCAAGGTCTTCAAAATAAGAGGAGATCGAATTCCAGTCACTGATTTCAAGATTTTCTGGCAGAAAAACCCGTACGGGTTTTTCGATATTCGCAGATAGGGATTTCATTTTATAAATAGTTTTTTAGGCAGGATTACTGGCATACCTGATGAACTAAACGATTATTTCTTTTTAGCTGATTTTTTTGCGGCTGGTTTGTCGGCTGATTTCTTTGCAGCAGGGGCAGCTTTTTTTGCGACCTCTTTCTTCACAGTCTTCACTTCTTTCGTTTCTTTTTTATCGGCTGTTTTTTTAGCTGGTTTTGCTTCTGTAGCTTTTGTTTCAGCTGCTTTCTTCACCGGTTTTTTATCCTCTGTGGGTTTTTTCTCTGCCTTTGTAGAAGATTCTTTTTTTGCAGGTTTTACTTCTTTTACTTCGGCTACCTCTTCTTCTTCCACGGGTTCCTCGGCAGGTTCGGAAAGTTTAATTTCAACCTGGTTTTTGGAAAGCACAGAATACCATTTCACCATCTTTTTTAAATCGCTTGCATACACCCGGTCAAAATCCAGGTCCGGGTATACTTTCTCGAAATACGATTTCAATGCAGATGAATCTTTATCGTCCGGCAATTTTTCGCTACTCGATTCCATTGCCTTCAATACATCAACCAGATTCACATTGTGACGGGTAGTATAAACTTCAATGCTTTCAAGATGCGAAAACTGGTGTACGCGACTGGAAACAAACTTGGTGCTTTTGTCGTCCAGGGAACGGACGATGCCACCATCCGATTTACTGCTGATCAATTCAAAAAGACCCGGAAGACCGGTAATAGCAATGATCTTGGAATATTCCATATAGAGGACTAAATTTTTAGAGAGGGGCAAGTTAAACATAAAATGGGAACTATAATTCTATGCGTTGACCCGTAATATGACGGTTATAAAATATGATTGCCTATCATTCAGACCTGTCGAATCGGCTGGTATGGTTTTTTCAGGAATTCCATCACACTAAAAATTATTTTATGGAAAAGTCTAAGGAGGTTGTAGAGGTATTGAATGATCTGGTGATGATAAATAATGATCGTATCGCCGGATATGAACGTGCCATTAAAGAATTGAAGGAGAAAGATGACGATCTGAAAACACTTTTTGATCAAATGATCATCGAAAGCCAGAAAATAAAATCAGATCTGGCTCATGAAATTCAGGTCCTGCATGGAGATGTAGAGAAAGGTAGCACAGAAATGGGTAAAATTTACCGCGCCTGGATGGATGTAAAGGCCGTTTTTACGGGAGAGAACAGGCATACCGTTCTTTCCAATTGTGAAAGGGGGGAAGATGCAGCACAAAATGCATATAAAAAAGCCCTGGAGACCGACCGTCTGCCGGCTTTTTTGCGGGAGCTCCTGAACAGCCAGCAGGCCACACTGAGAACATCTCATGATGAAATCAGGGATCTGAGGAATCAATACGCTTAAATAAGGGTAGTGAATGAAGAATCCTGATTTTTCCAATTTGAAACAAAAGGCCTGGTAAATAACCAGGCCTTTCAATTTATTTTAAATTATAATCGTTTTCTACCTGTGACCGCTGGACCTTGAAGCACCGCCGCCACCACCTCCTCCGGATCTTGAACCGCCACCTCCTCCACCTCCACTATAAGATGGACGGCCCCCCCCGCCACCGCCACCGCCGCCCGATGGACGAAATCCTCCGGATGATGGGCTGGATGGGATTCTCTGAAAGTTCTGAGCCCTTTGTTCACCACGACTACGATTCATTTGCTGCGCGTTAAGATTCTGCACTTCGGGTCTGGTATTATTAACCGGCGCCCAGGACCTGTTCGTTCTTTGCTGCCAGTTGCTGCTCT
>DASSGT010000208.1:0-2976 GCA_035693345.1 Puia sp.
CGCATGGCCATTTCGTTTTCTTTGAGACCTGCGTCCATCGTTAGTACAGGTAGCTCCCATTTGTCCTTTACTTCATGATTCAGTGAAATCATATTGTCGTGATATGGCAGGATCTCACCAAATCCGGTTGCACCGATCGACCAGCTGCCCGGTTCGGTGAGTGCTTCCTTGAATCCGGCGCCGATATTCATCTCTGCGATATCCTGACTCCAGCCCTGACGGCTTGCGCTGCCCTGGTAACCATAGCCCCGTAAAAAATTTCTTTTGTCGGTACCGAGGTTTACAAAACGCGGAATATAAAAACCATTTGCACGACGGCCATAATAATATTGATCGGTGTATCCATCGACTGTACCCTGCGCGCCGAGCATGTAATGATGGTCCATGATATTATGACCCAGCTCACCGCTGCTGCTTCCGAGACCGTCCGGCCAGAGGTCTGTTGCCGAATTCATCAATACCCAGGCACTATTGAGTGTGGACGCATTCAAAAAAATAATTTTTGACCGGAATTCAAATGTTTTATTTGTTTCTGCGTCGAGTACTTCCACCCCCGTGGCCCGTTTTGTATTTTTATCATAGATGATTTTAGTAACGATCGAATAAGGCCGCACAGTGAGTTTTCCTGTTGCCATGGCCGCCGGCAAGGTGGAGGACTGTGTACTAAAATAACCGCCGAATGGACAACCTTCCCAGCAACGGTTGCGAAACTGACATTTGGTTCTGCCCGGAATGGCTTCAGTCAAATTCGCAACACGTCCTATGAATAAATGTCTTTGTCCTTTATATTTTTCTTTTATTCTCGCAGCAACATCTTTCTCTACACAATTCAAATCCATGGCCGGAAGAAAATGTCCGTCGGGCAGATGCGCGAGACCTTCTTTTGATCCACTGATGCCTGCAAAGGTTTCGACATAGTCATACCATGGCGCCATTTCTTTATACCGGATCGGCCAGTCGATGGCAATGCCATCACGGAGGTTGGCTTCAAAATCCATATCGCTCCACCGGTAACATTGTCTTCCCCATAGAATAGACCTCCCTCCCATCATATAACTACGCCACCAGGTGAAAGGTCGTTTTTCGACATAGGGAGCGTCCTTTTCATTCACCCAGTAATCCATAATGGCTTCCTGTGCTGCCGTTCCATACATTCCCCAGGGCCGCGAAATGACCGGATCATCCTCTTTTTGTTTCATGGTGGCCCGGCCGCGGTGCGGAAATTCCCAGGGATTTAAAGTCGCGGTTTTATAACCGGTAATATGATCTAGTGGGCGTCCTCTCTCCAGCATGAGTACACGCAATCCTTTCTCCGTTAGTTCCTTTGCGGCCCAGCCGCCACTGATGCCTGATCCGATCACAATCGCATCATATGTATTCTTTGCTTCAGCCTTATTATTTATCAGAAGGGAATCACCTGGCATTGTTTCTAATTTAATTGGAGTATGATATTAATACAGCTGCTTACATTTATGGTAAATATAATTTAAAGATCAGACAGGCAACCAGTTTTTAGTATGGGGAATATGTCAAACACGGGGCGCATTTTTTACGGTATGGCCATCGCCGGAATCGGGTTACCGACAATCTATTATAAGGATTTTCCTTACATGTTATTCCCTACCCCGTCTTCGCTGATTCCGGGCCTTATTTATATTTCCGGATTCCTGTTCATATTGGTCGGCGCATGCATTGTTTTTGAAAAAAAAATCAGACCTGTTTCGATGCTGTTTGGATTTCTTTTACTGTTGATATTTTGTTTTTTCTATATCCCTTATCTGTTTGGTGCCAACTCCCATTATAAAAATATGCTGGAATGGGATAATCCAGGAAAAGAGCTGTCCCTGGCCGGCGGTGCATTTGTTGTTGCAGGCGCTTTCGCGGAAAAAAATAAAAACCGACTGAACATCATTGGGGATAAGCTGATTCGTTTTGGGGCTATCTTATTTTCCCTGCCCCTCATTACTTTTGGCTCTCTTCATTTATTATATGCAAAAGACGTATCCACTTTGGTCCCTTCCTGGATACCCCGCCCCATATTCTGGACTTATCTTGCAGGCATCGCACTGATCGGTTCAGGCATTTCGATTATTTTTAAAATCAAAACCCGGTTTATCGCGGCTCTCCTGGGGTCAATGATTTTTATCTGGTTTGTCATTCTGCACATTCCACGTGTGATCCATGCCCCCGTTACAGATTTGGAAGGTGAGGTTACCAGCGCATTTTTGGCACTGGCGTACAGTGGAATTGCATTTGTTATTGCAGGAGCTTATAGTGCGGAAGCTTAAACCTCCATTCAGAATTTAGGAGGTCATACACCAGAATACTATTATTCTGTTCTTAAACTCCTGACCGGATTCGCAACGGCTGCCCTGATAGCCTGTGAACTGACAGTAATCAATGCGATCAAAGTCGCCAGTACAGCTGCTGCCAGGAAAATCCACCAGCTGATCTCTACCCTGTATTCAAAATTCTTCAGCCAGTCATGCATGATCCACCAGACGATTGGGAATGCGATCAGGGAAGCGATCAGAACAAGTTTTATAAAATCCTTTGACACCAGACCGGAGATCGATGCCACACTTGCACCCAGCACTTTCCGGATGCCAATCTCTTTTGTGCGTCGTTCAGCTGTAAATGCTGCCAGACCAAATAAACCCAGACAGGAAATGAATATAGCCAGCGTCGCAAATACGCTGGATAATTTCCTGACCAGTATTTCATCCGAAAACATGTCATTCATCTGGTTATCTACAAACCGGTATTCGAAGGGATAAGCGGGATTATCTTTTTTCATGACTGCTTCGATTTTTGAAATGGCCTGTTCCCGTTGGCCCATGGGTTTCATTCGCACATACATCACATTTTCAAAACGGGGAGCTGTCGCAAAGAAAATCACCGGATCGGGCTTCCCATATATATTTCCATATACATAGTCATTGACAACACCTACAACGGTTGCATGAAGTGCTGTAT
>DASSGT010000209.1:0-6158 GCA_035693345.1 Puia sp.
ACCAAGCGAAACCGCCGCTTTCGGATTGCATCTGCTGCAGTTTGCCCAGGGCCGATTTCAGGGCATCACGCATTTTTATCACGTCAAATAAGAGCGCCAGGGTTTTCTTTTGCTGAGTTTCGGTTTGTGATTCCAGAACCCAGGGTGTTTCGCGGAGTAAAATGGTTTTCAATTCCTCATTTTTTTGAAGATTACTCAGCAATGCTGACATATCTGTGTTTTTCCATTTTTCAAATATCGCATGAATGGCTGGTGAAACCTGGACAACATGACTGGCCAAAGCATTGGCATAAAACCGGTTAAAAGTCTGTTCTGCACATTCATAAGGAAATTCTATCAGATATGGCAACGACTGCACAGCATACCATGCGGGGTTCGTCGTGTATTCGACTATAAGCGACTGGTTTTGAAGCGTGGCACTTTCCCCCGACGTGAGTAACTTTTCGAATCGAAAATGTTTTTCTTTTTGCGTATTCATATTCAGCGACAAGGATTCTGTCACCAGTATCCGGTTACTTAACACCGGTATGACATTTTCTTCTCCATCACTGAAATCTGCGTCCTTTATATTCGCCTTTGCAATGGCGCGATACAATAAAGGTTCAGTGAAATGAGCCGGAACAATCAATGGAAAAAAAACAACACCGGACTGAGAAGCATTGATATTGAAAGGTTGGGAAGATTTAATATTTCCCAGTATCGAATCAACTCTCAAATTATTGTCTGCATCCAGCCATTGCAACTCAATTGTCCCATCAAGCCTTTGGGATGAAAGGTTTGCTAATTTAACAGGTAGCATCATGGTATCTCCGGCCCGGAAAAATCTGGGCATATTGGTCTGCACCATTAATTCCTTCTGTGTTAAAACAAATTTTTCGGAATAGCCAAACGAAAGATCTTTTGTGTTCGCCAGCAACATCCACTTCCATTTGGTCAGCGCATCCGGCATCGTAAAAGTTACCGTTACATTTCCCTGCGCATCTGTTTTCAGATCGGGCTTAAAAAAAACTGTCTCGTTAAAGTTTTTTCGAATTTGAACCTGAACATCATTGTTTTGGTTCATATTATCAACCGATGGTTTTGCTTCTTTCTGCACTTCTTCATCCTTTACAATTTTTGGTGAAGAAAAATACACGGATGCTGATTTCAAATCATTCCCGGGAGCACGTGAAGCAACATACATTTCAGATTTTTCTGGTACAATAGCAGACATTGTCCGAATGCCACCGCCCCCTGCCAAGGCTTCTTTGAAATTCAATAACTCATCATTTATATTTTGAACTCCACCATCCGGAAAAGGCTCTGCGTCAGATCTCATTTGCGATAAAACGTCACTAAAATTGGAAGAATTATCCCAGGTATTCCTGAGATTAAACACCGGATAAATATCAGGAACTGTCCAGGAATGATTTACAAACTGATCAAGCGAAGCGTCGTACATAGAAGTCAGGACTTCGGCTATCACTTCATCCTTTTTATAACCTGCAATTTTTATCCTCCATTGCTCCCTGCTGCCTGGTTTTGTTTTGTCATTCCATGTTTGATATGATATCTTCAATTCTTTATTCGCCCAGGGAACTGCAATATTATGAACACTCATATACCACCTGTTATTTTTCACAAAAACATCATTGATAGCGAACCCTCCCCGGTCATTTTCTCTGATTTCGATGGCTGAATGATTGATATGTTGATCCAGATTATAATACGAATATCTTATAGCACTATCGGATATCGTTTGTTTCACGCGAATCACATAGAGGTCAGTTGCATCAGAACCTGTTTGAATTGTAATACTGGTTCCTGGCTCACCTGTTTTATTTTCTTCTTTTATTCTATTATAACTTAAACTACCTGTATTTGCCGCGTTATCTATTATCTCAATATATTTCTTATCGATTATTTCTTCGCCGTCCAGATCTTTTGCTCTGAATTCAACTAAGTACCAGCCGGGTTGGAGAGAGGAAATAGCCTCCTTGTCAAGATTAAAGGATCCGTTCCCGGTTGTGCTATCCGCATGAGAATAAATAACCCGACCCGCATTCCAGGATTTTATATCTGATTCATTCTTAAACTCATCATATGGAAAAGACTTAATAAAGTCGCCTTCGGACATTATAAACTGGTCGGGCTGTTCCCAGTACCTTTTCCTTACCAGGCGGGAAGGTCCTTTCAAATTAATGACGGAGACTGATAATTTTTCCTTAATAAATACACCTGCAGCATTGATGGTGGTTACAGGAATATTATACAGGCTGTCTCTTGGCATACGACTTTCATCTGAAATTGAAGATAAAATTTCAAATGATTGGTAACTGGCGGCAATGGTGGTTGTAGCCGATCCGGTTTCACCATTCATGTCAGTGACTGTCGATTCGATCCGATAATAATATATAGGCTTGGTTGACTTCGAAACCGATCTATCCGGCCTGGCTATAAACTGAATATTAAATTCTCCGTTCCCGTCTGTCGCAGATTCCCCAAATGTTATCTCGGTTTCGGAGGCGGAAGGATAATATTTAAACATCCATGGATATGGGAAGCGGGATTCTCTATAAACTCTATAAGTCAATGTAGCTTTGTCAATTGAGTTTCCGGCATAAGCCAACACAGAGCCGGATAGTTTAACTGAATCACCCACTCTGTAAGATTCCTTTACGGAATCATACACCACATAAAATGAAGGCCGTTTATATTCCTCTACTGAAAATGTTTTTTCGTCCCCGGAATGTTCATCCAAAATCGTGAATTCACCATTTAGCAAATTTTGGGGCAATTTGAAAGTTCCCTGCATGGAGCCAAAATCATTTGATTTTAAAAGCAGGGAATCAATTTTCTGCCTGTTCACATCTAACAGGAATATTTTTGAGTCTTGCTGACCAGCCGCCCTATACTTCTTTGTCTTTAAATCACGCGTAATCAATATGCTTTTGAAATAAACAGTCTGGCCAGGCCTGTATATTGAGCGATCGGTAAAAATATCATCCCTAATTTTCTGTGTGTTTCTTGAATCATTTTGATCCTCCCTGCTGTAATACAAATATTGAGTATTGGAAAGGTAATCCTTTCCTATATTGAATTCGAGTTTTACGCGGTTCGAAAATTCCTTCGCTGTAGACAAATGGAAATATCCATGTTGATCTGTCTGGTATGTTTTTAATGGGTGATAAACAGGCTTTCCATTTTCATACCGCTGAAAAAAGGATTTAACGTTTACTGATTTTAGCGGATGTCCGGAGTCGCGATCTAAAACAAAGTAATCCATTCCGTTTTTTACAAATGCAATATTTGAACAGAAAAAAGTTAACATTACCATAGAGGCGCTGTCACTAAAAGCCGCATCTGAACTTGCCAGCAGAACGTATTGGCCCGAAGTTAATCCGCCGACCCTGATTTCAACACGGTGTTGCTGGTAATCCTTTGTGTCAGGAACCTCTTGTTGAAAATATTTTTCAACCGACATCTCTCTCAACCTATGCCAGAATTTCCGGCCATCGCTTTGATCTAACGACTCTTTTGTTGCATCATCGATACGTATTATCCTTCCATATAAGTGATTCATATTTTTATATGACAGCAGGATACGAAAGGGTGAGTTGGGAATGTTTATCTGTTCTATTTTCAGATTAAAAGAACGTTTACGTATCACATTCAGCATTCGTCCACACATGAACTTTCCTTCACTTGAATCAGGATGTCTTAATACCTTTTCACAAATAGTGACGGCATTCGTAAAATCAAAACGATGAAGGCTGTCCTTCAGCGGGTCATATCTGGATCCCTGGTCATACCACCATTGCGCCTGAAGAAACCAGGCTTCTGACGTGGCTGCCAAAGTGCCAAACTGGGTGGTGATTCTTTTTAACGCATTCATGTAGAGAGAATCTTTCTCGGGCATCTGTGCCATTTGATAAACAAACCGAATCCGGTTTATATCAACATTGATCCATGCATCAAGGCGTATATCCCTTGAATGGAATTTTAACAGTTGTTGAAATATTCTCAATGAGATCAGTTGATTTGACAAACTGTCTTTAGAATAAAAACCATAATGCATAAAGAAAGGAGCTTCCGAAAATAGAGCCGGATTCTCAGGCAACTGATTTTCGGTTGAACTTCCTGGTTCTCCATTAAAATTCATCCTGAAATAATCCAATGCCCGCCAGGCCAAAAGGTCAAATAATGTAGGCCTTAGTTCCCTGGAATTTCCGGGTATTAAAACCGCATTAAAATTTTCGAGTGGAGTTTTCTTTAGTATATCAGATCTATCCAATGATGATAAATATAAAGCCGAAATACTATCGGAGAGTCGATTGATGGTCCAGGTGGTTATATCCCGGGAGGTATCGGCGATGACAGCCGTTCTGTTTCTAAACTGATACCGATGTCCTTGTAAATACTGAAATAATTCTTCCGCCTCTATACTTTTCAATAATGCGGCAACCCGGGGTGGAGCGGAAGTGATCTCGGACTCCAGATTATTTCTTTCATCATTTATTTTCTGACCATTTGTTTCCTGCAAATGATTTTTATAGATAATAGCTTTGACCAACTGTGCTTCCTGATTATCTTTTTTTGCAGCGGTATAAACCTTATTCACTTCAATCAGTGCGGATTTGGGAAGATTCTTTTTAATCATGAGTGAATCTATGAGTTTCCATTCCAGGTCGTAAGGAAAAGCCACTTGTCCAAAAAATACAAGGTAACTGAGTAGCATAACAGAGGTAAGAAGAATACACTTTCGAAGCATCGATTTTTGCTTTTAAGAAAAAGTTTTATTTATAAAATGTTGCACCCTGGTTATACATCCCCGCAACCAGATATCACAAAGCATTTAGTGTTGAGTCTTAAATGTTACGCCTAGATGCACATTCCCGAATAATACATAGCCTTTAACGTATTTATAACGACGACAAGTTAAACAATCGAATCCTGCAGCCCTCTTATAAACGGAAGCATTTATTCACCTTAAAAAAATGTTTTATGAAAACAAAAATTCCCATCCTGATCGCAGCCGGTTTATTTCTTGTTTCTGTAACTAAAGCGCAGTATGGCGCTCCCTGTAATGAAAATCGGGTTGTTATTCAAGCTCACTTTGGGTTCCCGGTTCCAGTACCCGTTGTGAATCAGTATGAATATTATCCTGTAGCAAGAGAACGTTATGATGATCGCCGGGACTGGAGAGCTGAACAATATGAACGTTACTGCCATGAAAACAGGGGTTACCGGATGAGCAGGGAGGAATTCTATCGCGACCGGTGTGATCAAAGAACCCATACATATTATGCACCCCGGAGGATAGTTGAATATAGAAGATATTAAGCTGAAGGCTCAAGGCTTAAGACCCAATTCATAAGAGTATATAAAAAGTCCTGCGAAAGATAATTCGCAGGACTTTTATATTATGCTATGCACAGTTTTGAGCTTTAGACCTTGGCCTTTAAGCTTTTTAAAACTTTTGCCATAGTAGCCCCGATATCAGCCGGAGATTGTACAACTTCAATACCGCACTCCGCCATGATCTTCATTTTTGCAGCAGCCGTATCATCAGCTCCTCCAATGATCGCACCAGCATGACCCATTCGCCGGCCAGGTGGTGCTGTTTGACCGGCAATAAAACCAACGACGGGTTTTCGGTTATTGTCTTTTACCCACCTGGCGGCCTCGGCTTCCATATTTCCTCCGATTTCGCCGATCATAACAATGCCCTCTGTTTCCGGATCGTTCATCAATAATTCTACAGCTTCTTTTGTTGGTGTTCCAATGATCGGATCGCCGCCAATTCCAATCGCTGTAGATACGCCCAATCCGGCCTTGGCTACCTGGTCCGCTGCTTCATAGGTCAGCGTACCGGATTTTGATACGATGCCGATCTTTCCCTTTTTAAATACGAAGCCGGGCATGATCCCTACTTTACATTCGTCAGAGGTAATTACACCGGGGCAATTGGGCCCGATTAATCGTGTATTGGTGGCCGTTAAATAATGTTTTGCTTTCACCATATCCTGAACCGGGATGCCTTCCGTTATACAAACAACAAGGGCAATACCTGCTTCGGCGGCTTCCATAATGGCATCAGCAGCAAAAGCCGGTGGCACAAAGATGATGGAGACATTTGCGCCTGTCTTTCTTACTGCATCAGCCACTGTATTGAAGAC
>DASSGT010000210.1:0-3549 GCA_035693345.1 Puia sp.
CTTTCTGTTCCAGTTCGATCACCGTACTCATATTTTTATCCAGGGTGATATAGATCGTATCCTGACGGTATCCTGCAAAACTGGCAATCATCGTATAAGAACCGGCAGGCGCCGAAATAGAATAGAAACCATAACTATTACTTACGGTACCTGATTTCGGAATTTCCAGCAGGTAAACGGTACTGCCGATCATTACTTCCCCGGATTTTTTTTCCTTTACGGTACCGCTAATTGTAAACCTCATCTGTGCCCGGGCAACATGAATAAATAAAAATGGAATCAGAAAAAGAAGTACGGATTTAGTTTTGGTCATCAGAGATGGCTATTTTAATATATATGTGACCGCAGGGACTACGCTCAGGCTCAAACATAATTCCTTTCACGTTCCCGAATACGAAGCAATAAAATATTGTAATAAAATTAACCGTTTTAAGCTTAAGGCGGAAAGCGTAAGGCGTAAGGCATTACGTCCGATCAACGGCCATCGGTCATCGGTCATTGATCATTCAGAGCGGAGACTATTCACCGGATTTGCAATGGCGGCGCGGATCACCTGGAAACTGACGGATATCATCGCGATGAATATGACGATCAAACCTGCCATTATAAATATCCATCCGGAAATTGAAATATGATAAGCGAAATCCTGCAGCCAACGGTTCATCATCATCCATGCGATGGGTGTTGATACTAAAATGGCTATAGAAATGGGTTTGAGAATATCCAGTGTAAGCAGAGAAGCAATCTGACTAATACCGGCGCCCAGTACTTTACGCACTCCAATCTCTTTCTTACGCTGTTTCGCAGAATAAGAAGAAAGTCCCACCAAACCAAGACAGGCCATCGCAATCGAAAGTCCTGAAAAAACATCCAGTACTTTACCGAACCTGATTTCTGATTCGTATAGTTTATTAAAATCCTGGTCCAGGAATCGATATTCAAACGGCCTGGATTTAATAAACTCTTTCCATTTGGATTCAATAAAAGAGATTGTCCGGGGGATATCCGAACCAGCCAGTTTCACCAATAGCAATCCTGGACGATTTTCCGGAAACAGAACAATCGGTTTCATTGTCTGATGCATGGATTCAAAATTGAAATCTTTTACTACACCACGAACATAGCCGGGTCTTTGATCCCCCAGGTACATCTTTTTGCCTACGGCCTGATCCGGCGTCCAACCCAATTGTCTTGCGGCAGATTCATTTAAAATAAAATGGTATACCCGGTTTGAATCCGCTGATATTTCCACGTCCTTTATATCCTGCAGGGTCAGATTTTCACCAGCGGTCAATTGCATACCCAGCACAGGCAGAAAATTTTCATCAATGCGGTTCCCTGCAACAGAAATCTCCTTTCCCACCGGCATCACGGATGAGCGCATGCTGAACCCGCTCTTAATATTAACCGGCGTATTTGCAGTTCGGGAGAGTGCCATGATATGAGGGTTCGAAAGAAGTGACTGCCGGATAGAAGGAAGAAGGTCGAACATAGTATTGTCAAATGGAAGAACCAGAACCTGTTCGCGGTTGAAACCCAGATTCCGGCTTTGAACATACTTCAATTGTTTATGTGTGATAAAAGTAGAGACGATCAGCACAATGGAAATAGAAAATTGAAAAATGATCAGAAACCTCCTTAGTCCCTGTCCACCGGAAGTATTTTTAAAGGAACCTTTCAAAACCTTTACAGGAATTATTTTAGTGAGCAAAATGGCAGGATAACTTCCTGCCATCAGACTCACGAGTATCGAGAGAACAGCTGCTCCTGATATTATCTGTATTGAAAATAATTCAGCAACATGAAGTTCGCCACCTGTCAAATGATTAAAATAAGGAAGCAGCATCATCGCTGCCAGCAAACTGATCAGTACAGCCAAAAGACATAATATAAATGATTCACCCATAAACTGCCAGAATAACTGGTTCCTGCCGGCACCCACCACCTTACGAACGCCCACTTCCCTTGCACGTTCTACAGAACGGGCTGTGTTCAGATTGATATAGGTAAAGCTTGCAATGACAAGCAAAAGCACAGAAATCCCCTCGAGAATATAAATGTATCTGATATTATTATTTGGTTCAAAGCCTCCATATTCCGAATACAGGTGGATCTTCCTGAAGGGCTCAAAAGAATAATTAATGGTGGCTCCCTGCCCTGCCATTTCGGTCTTCATAAATTCATTTACATTCTTTTCAAGCCGGCCAACCAATTTTGGATCACGCAACAACAAGTACGTGGTATAATTCGCATTCCAATATGTTTCTTCCTCATTTTTCAAATCGCCTGAAGTAAAAGAAGCCAGGAAGTCAAACCTGATCTGGGAATTGGGCGGTGAGTCTTCTGCAAGCCCCGTTACTACATACTGACCTTCTTCATCATCCACGGTCAGTGTTTTACCGATTGGGTTTTCTTTACCAAAATATCGTAACGCGGCCGATTTTGTTAAGACGATCTGATGAGGGCTGTTTAATACTGTTAATGGGTTCCCTTTCAGCAACGGAAATGAAAAAATCCTGAAAAACGAAGAGTCGGTACGGAAGAAATTTTGTTCATTCAGCATTTTCTCGCCGTAACGTACTACAGTAGAAGATTTATCAACCCGTACGGCTTCCTTTACTTCCGGAAATTTTCTTCTCAATACAGGCGCTACTTTCATG
This sequence comes from Puia sp., assembly GCA_035693345.1. Taxonomy (GTDB): domain Bacteria; phylum Bacteroidota; class Bacteroidia; order Chitinophagales; family Chitinophagaceae; genus Puia. The sequence goes on from DASSGT010000210.1 coordinate 2,661, forward strand.
CTTGTGAAATTACCCTTCTTAGAGGCAGGAGATCCATCAAACGAATATTCCATGATCACCCGGAAGATCCGGTCGCCATTCATTTGAAACTGATCAAAATTCAGTTCATTCCGGATGTACATTCCAATCAGAATACAGGAGGTTATTCCAATCGTTAAGCCCAAAATATTGATCACCGAAGACGACTTATTATTCAACAGATTGCGAAATGCAGTCCGCATATAATTTCTGAACATAGAAAATATATTAATAATTTAATTCGTATATAACCTCGCAATGAACCGACTTCGGATCAAATCTTTTCAGGATCTGTCGTGCCTTTGCTGGAACATAAGCTGCCTCAAAGTCCTCCCCTGCAAACTGCTTCACATCTTCTATGCTGTCAAATTGCATGATGGTTGTGAATTCCGTTTCATCTGCCAGTTCTCTGCGTAACAGGCGGATGCCCCTGTAACCTTTTATATCTTTTTGTTCGATGCCGATGAAAACTTCCTCTTTCAATAAGTTTTCGTACATGTCAGCGTTTTCCTTTGTAGTGTATCCATGCCAGATCCGTGCGATCATAACAATTTCTTAATGGTTATAAACAGAAGGTCATTTCGCAATTTAAAATTACATACAAAGGTCTATCTCAAATAGGGGATTTTATTGCATCCGGTCAGTTATATGTATTTGGTGGGATGATCAGAAATTCATGAACTGAAGCAGGAGGCAGGAGGCTGGATGGGAGAAGGCAGGAGGCAGGAGGCGGGAGGGCCGAAGCAGGAGGCATAAAATTATCAGCCTGAAGCAGGAGGAGAAAACCGCTAAGCTTCCTCCCTCCCGCCTCCTGCCTCCTGCCTCCTTCCTTCACATGATTAACTTCTTTAAGTTTGAAGCCTCCTCTTAC
>DASSGT010000211.1:0-3252 GCA_035693345.1 Puia sp.
GGTTTTTTAAATTCGAAGGTCGTGCGCATGGAAAATTTTCCATCGCCACCCTGAACAATACGTCGGAAAATAATACTTGTATCGGGCATAATCATGGTGGTATTCTTAGGAAGGCTTTCCAGTTCGTAACCCTCCGGTAAATTAATATTTACAACCTGTGTGAATTTCTGATTCGCTCCAAAAAATATATCAGAAAATCGGGTATCGGATGTAAAGGGATTGGTTTCGTATCCGGTAAAAGGGTTTGTTTTAAAGAATTTGTAATCTCCGGTTGAACTCAGGTTCTGTACGAAAAAAATATGATGTTCCATGGGTAAACTATCGATTGCCTCGTTCTTAAAAGTCACACTGTCTACCTTTATTTCAGGATTTGCAGAGGTGCAATATTTTTCAATGAACTTTTCTTTTCCTGATTTAAGAACCCGGAACCGGCGGGATCTCGCATATCCTAAACTATAGACCATGGACACACCTTTCATATTTCCTTCCTGGTCGATATCTGCATTCAGAACGACGACATTGTTGAATATCTGATTCTCGTTCCATAAACTGCACCACTTCCATTCATTTAATCCCTCTTTTTCTATCAAAATTCCATATGTGAACATAACGTCCCAGGGCACAATGTATGGTGAAGCGTATTTGTCAGAAGCATCAAGCACATAAATCTGCTGATTGATTTTTATATAAGCCATCACCTTATCAAATTGCTCATAAGCTGGCGTGACTTGATTAATCACCCCGTTTTCATGAGAGCTGACCAGTATAGGATTTGCCCGAACACCTGCAGCTCTCAAAAGGTTAATAAGAATCAGATTAATGTCTCCGATGTTTCCTTTTTTGTTTGACCAGGCAGTCAGAACGCCATTTTGCGCCCAGATGCCGTCATTCCCGTTCCAATCCATGTGATTTCGCACATAATAAAAAATATCAGCCATTTTCTTATAGGAACTATCCACCCTGTCCATCAATTGCTGCAATGTATCTGTCAGGGGAATATGTTTGGTTAACTGCTCACCAAAGTCTTCACTGCCTTGTAATTCATTGATCAGGGAACTCCAGGTATTTCTCAGTACAATAAACTTGACTCCTGCAAAAATTGAAATGATATTGATCTCGAGCCTCTGTACATAGTCTTTCTCACTGGACATAAAACCCTCTTCTCTGATTGCAGGAATATTTACCATTATAAATCTGTTGACATTGTCCCCATGGAATTCCAATTTTTCTTTTGAAACAGGCATCGTGCAAACAGGTACCATTGACAAATTCAAACTGTATGGAGCTGTTATGGAAACGCGGCTGAATTTGACCGGTATGGTTGTCTGAAATTCCCAATCCCTTAATCCCAGATCAAGTGTTGATGCAATCGTATAAGAATATTCTAAAATACTACCCTTTTTTACCTCAGGGAATGAAAATATTTTTTGAGAGATATTTTTACTTACCTCTTTATCAAAAATATTTTTCTTTTCCAGCTTCGATATCACAAGATTTCCTGACCGATCCAGATTGTATGTCTGAGCAACGATATTCTTAACAGTTTCAATCTTCTTATAACTGAAATAAATTATTTTGATGTTTGCTGCCTCCATCCCCTTGTCTTTTAATATTTTTATACGGACATGCCTTATTATTTCGGCATTGGCGGCAAATGTAAAAATGCTGCATTTGATCTCTTCAACATCAAAGAGAACAACAGCTTCCGCGTTTTTATCAAAATCACATTCCGTCATTTCAAGTTCTGTTTTACTAATATTCCCGAAATGAAAGCTGTCATTTGCATTTTGGCAGAAACTCAGAGAAGGAATTAAGATGCATAACATCAGTACGGCTAATCTCATAACGGCTTAGGGTTCTAATCTCGAAAATTATAAATTTAAAGCTTGAATTACAAATCATTAGATCATAATTCTACCCGAAAAGGAAGTCTTTAGGAAATAATATGAAACCTAATAAAGATTGAGTGTCCCTTGTACATGAAAACCCTTAGAGAGATGTCTGGATTCTTGCACTATAGTTTGCCGGTTAAAATAAAATATTTTATCGCGCGTTAGCTATCCATAACCAATTACCAACAGCTATATGAAAAAATTTGCTTACGGCTTTATTATTCTCGTCAATTGTCTATTTGTCTTTAATACGCAATCAAATGCGCAGGTTATGTTTGGCCCCTCAGCAGGTTTTACTGCGGCCGGACTTTATACGAATGATGATAATGTCTATGCAGGTATTAATGGACAGATTGGCGCTACGGTACACTTTCAGATAACAGATTTCCTGGCGGTACGACCTTCGGTTTTATACAGATTCGGATCTATGGCGAACTCGAATGACAATACCGATAAGATATCACTGAACCGAATCGCCATTCCTGTGCCCATTGTTTATTCGCATATTTTCCCAAACAACGGCATCCTCTTTGGCGGTGTCGGCCCTAATTTCATGTACAACCTGTCAGGCACACAGGAGAATTACTATCAAAGTGGAAAAATCATTTTTAGCGGAGATAATGCGCAAATGCAGCGTTTTGACGTAGGACTTGATTTCACGGGTGGATATCAGTTCTCGAAAGGTCTCTCTTTAAGTCTTTTCCTAAACGCAGGTCTTTCCAATATTTCAAAATCGCCGGGAACTACGCTTCATTCTTTAGATGCTTTCGGATTTTCGATTGGCTGGATGTTTGGCAATGCCTCGAATGAATAATAAAAAAATAATAATCCACGTTCAAATCTTAAAACCCACACTCAAAGTGGGTTTTTTTATTTATAAAATTCTGCCTGAGGGGACAAAAAAGCCGGACAACCGCAAGAAGCTACTCCTCTTTCATACCTAAATCACTGGCAATAATCTGTTCATCGTAACGGGTTAACTTACCTTTTTTTCTGATAAAAAAGGCCCTCCCCAGTTCCCATGCTTTTGCTTTTTCACCTGATAATTTAGCCATATCATAGGAAATCCAAAGCCTGTACAGATCCCTGGTTTTTTGAATGTAATACATTAATACGATAACGATTCCAATGATCAGCGGCCCAAATTCAAAAATGTATTTCATATCACAAGTTTTCACATCACTACGATAATAAGTGTTCCAAAAAAAAACTAATGGAAGGCCGAGGTAAGTGCCCCCGGCCGCATCAGTTTCAATACCACATTGATAACCGAAGTATTGAAATGCAAATCCCGTACCCGCATACCCGGTATATACCGGCATAATTTCACAGGCACGTTTTTGGCACTCCATATCATATT
>DASSGT010000212.1:0-8007 GCA_035693345.1 Puia sp.
TACGAACCTGACCGATGGTAGAAATAACCATATCACTCTCCATAAATCTGCCGTCGCTTAGAAATACGCCATGATCCGTAAAGCGTATAATTTTAATCTGATTTATTATTTCTATTCCATATTTGATTAATATTTTTTCAGAATATTTCCTGATTCGATTGAATTCAGATGGCAATTCGGATAACAAATTTTTTTTACTGTTTATCAAATAAATGAAAATGTCTGCATTCTGTAAAGATGGATATTGTCTTTTCAAAACACGGATCAGTTCACCAAGATTAGACGCAACTTCCAATCCTGTAAATCCACAGCCGGCAACTATAAAACGAATTGTTTTTTTTGTTTTCAATCTGTTCAAGTCAGCGGCTTTCTCAAGCAAAAATTTAATCTGCAGTTTTGTTGCAAGATAAGATTCTTCAGATTTGAGCCGGAAGGCATGCTGTTCAATGCCTGTTACCGCAGCTGAATCAGCAGAACCCGTCGCAAGCAGAACCTGATCATATGATACCAATCGTTTGGCTCCTGAACTAAGCGCCACGTCAATCGTTTTTGACTCCGGATCGATATATACCGCTTTCCCTTTTATTAGTTCTGCATATTTAAAAATTTCTGTCAAACGGCTCAGACGGTTTTGATCGCCAAGGATCCCTACAAGACATTCAGCTGTCCACCCATGAAAAACATGATATTCATCCGGACAAATGATTTTGATTTCAATCTGACCCGTCATCATCTCCAACAGTAATTCGTCAATAATAGACCTGTAAGCCCAGACGGATGCATAACCGCCTCCGACTAATACGATTTGTTTTGGGGAGTTGTACATAATTGGCCGTTTGTAGTGTATTAAAGATTAAAGCTATTTTGCAATACGGCCGAATCATAATTGGTTCACGGACTTTGAAAAATCAGAATAGTAATATGTGATGTGTTATGTCTATCTACAGACAACTAAAAATCCTTTTTGCAATTTGCTACCAGGGAGGATTTGCATTTTTGCATAAAATGCAAATGATGAAAAATGACTTAATTGATTTCTACCAAACAAAAAGACGGCGACTAACCAAAAAGGATAATACAGGGTGGTCGTTCCAGTGACCCTCTGTTGCACTTTTTGTTATGCCACAATTATTTGGAATTCAACATATTGGGAAAAAAGTAATTGCTAAAAACAGCCTGTTTATTGATATTACTTTACAGAAAGTCTATTCTTTATCATACTGTAATTAAAACACTGCAATACGGCTTTGAGATATTCTTCCATTTTTTCCGCGTGCTGATCGGGTGGCTGACCTTTCAGTAAAAGATCTTTTACCAGCAATGAATCTGATCTGAAGTTATACAGGTAAGCGGGCTGTTCTGTTTTTTCATTATAACCAAACAAATAGGAAGAATCAATGGCCTGATACAGATCTCCAAAATGATTAAACACTGTTCCCGAACTTTTATCAGAAACAGGCTGGCCAAAGGACATAAAAGGTCGCTGGTAATGCAACATGTCGAGGATAGTGGGAACAATATCCAGTTGTTGAACAGGCTTGTCTATTGCCTGGTGAATCCGCTGACCCGGAAGATGGAAAAAAATGGGTATCCTGAAGTTTTTATATAAGCCAGCCTTTTCCCGCCCATGCAGATATATATTGTGATCTGCAGAAAAAACAAAAATGGTTTTCTCATACCAGGATTCATTTTTTATGATGTCAAAAAATAAACGCAGCGAGTAATCAAAATAATTAATGCTGTTTTGCGATGCGTCCTGGCCTTTTATGGTGAATTGTGCTTTTAAACTGTCTGGCAATTTATTGGGGAAATGTGTCGAGATATTGAAAATAACACTGAAGAAAGGAGAATTCTTTTTTACCAGTTGTCTGGCGGCGTACGGCAAAAAGTAATGATCATAAATACCCCAGTTGCCATCATAATGGCTGTTGTTTCCATAATCATTCATTGAATAATAATTATCAATACCCAGCATTCTAGAAAACCTGGCAAACCCAAAATGATCGTAGCCGGCACCCATAAAAAAATTAGTGTTGTACCCTTCCTCCTTTAATAGAGTACCAATACCGCGGATACTATTGTTGTTGTAACTGGAATAATAAAATGGCTCGTCAAAGAATGGCGGGATTCCGGCCAGTAAAGCCACTATTCCTTTATTGGATTCAAGTCCGTTGGCATAGGCATTATTGCAAATAATACTTTCTCCCATAATAGAATCGATAAACGGAGTTTTTGCCCTCAGCGGATCTCCGTCATCCGCATATTCTTTGGCAAAACTTTCCATTATAAAAACAACCACATTCATTTTATTAAACTGCTCCGCTGACTTTAACTGATGCCGGATAGTAAAAAGAGTATCTAACCTGGAAACCGGATAATAATTTTTTTCTTTTAAGATGGTTTGCCGTTTTACCAGTGAATACAAAAAAGTTATGGTTGAATTGGTTGTCAATGCCTGGTATTGAGCAGGCAAATACAACAAAGGAGTAGATGGTATGATTGGCCTCTCCGAAACACCTCTTGCCAGCAGGCCCGTCACCAGTAAAAAACAAAGACATGGTAACAGATTCCGTTTCAAATAACTTTCTTTATTCTCACGGTTTTCTTTCAGAATACGATTAAAAATTATAATTGAGATGGAAGACAATACAATAAACAAAACAAATAAATACCACCAGGTCTTCCAGAAAGCACCCAGTGCATGGAAGGAATCTCCTGCAACTCTGAACAGGTCAACCGTACTTCTCCGGAAATTAAATCTATAATAGGCCAGATCAATCAAATTAACAGCCAGCAAAGGAAGATTTATGAGGGACAGTAACAATACAGCTACCAGCCTTCTCTTTCGGGTAAATAATAAATCCTGTATCAAAAAATAATAAAGAAAAAACCACAGGTTGAGATAAAAAATGCCGCTGATGTCCATACGGAATCCCCAATAAATCACCGCGGCTATTTCTGTTGCCGAAAAATGATTTTGAGTGAAATACATCAGGTAGAATACAAACCGCAGAAAGGAATACAACAAGACCAGCCAAAGAAAAATCAATATTGCTTTTCTGGCTTTTTGCATATCAGCGGGCCTGTTTCAGTTTAAGAAAATGTTTTTCCAGTAAATGATAACTGGCAAAACCGCATAAATAAGTCGCTGCAAAAGCCACAGCCGCCAATTCCCATGTTTTATCCCGGGTTCCGGCGTTAAAAATATATTGTTTGGAAATAATGATATATAAAGGCCAGTGAAAAACGTACATGCCATAAGAATATTTTCCAAGGCTGGTCATCAATCTGCCAGAAAAAATCCGTTTTATGAAATGCCTGTCAACAGAAAGGAAGAATCCCATCAGGGTGGCCCAGAAGATTGCATCCAGTGTAAATCCGTATTTGCTTACAACGTCAACACTATAATGCCAGGCGGTTTGTTTTGTTAACATCAAAACTAATACGACAGACAATGCCATCAATGCAATCAAGAGTAATCTGGTTTTATATGCAGTAACTTTATCCTCCCGCAAAAAAAGGTATAGCAAAGCGCCCGCACTGAAGGCATCTATGCGGCATGGAAGCAGAACATACCGGTAGATATCATTTAACGGCAAAAAAAGCTGACCATCCATCCGAAACAATAAACCCGCAATACAAAAAGAGACAAGAATAATCTTCAGTACCCTGCCCTGATTGTAAAAAAAATAAATAATAAAAGGCCACAACAGATAAAACTGCATTTCACAGGCAAGCGACCAGAAATGAATCAATGTAACATTCAACGGCCAGCCATGTACGGCATCATAAATATTTATTACAAACGCCCAGTAAAATATTTGTTGCTGCAGCAGTTCTTTAAAAGAAACGGAAACATATGAGGGCAGCAAAAACGGGATCAGCACAAAAAACATCAACAACATAAAGTAATACAGCGGCATAATCCGCAATACCCGTTTTATGTAAAATGTTCGGAAATAATGTGCCGAGCCCATCGATTCAACCAGTTTGCCGGTGATGAGGAATCCGGACAATACAAAAAACAAATCAACCCCTGTCCAACCAAAGGAAAAAAAATCTAAATAATGATACCCGATTACCAATAGTATGGCTAATCCCCTGAATCCATCCAGAACCTTAATTCTGTTGTGTAGCAAATCAGTTGCCGTTTGGCTCATTGGCATGAGTTGGTATTTTTCCTGAAGAATGAAAGAAATGCAAATGAAGGGTCAAAATATCCGCGATTATCTTTTTCAAACTGACAGGGGTTTACAAAGGAAATTCCTTTGGGTAAATGAAGTTAAAGGATCTGAACGTTACTTTAGGCAGGCATTTCGAAAATTTTCCCGATAAGCAATTGTAAATCAATGATTCATAAAATGAAAGAGACTCCAAAAGGAGAATCTACCATGTACTGGGAAGCAGAATGCAACTGCCGTCCGCCAGCTGGTGGATATGAATCCGGATCGCTTCCAAATAAAAAAACCCCTTATGAGGGTCTTAAAATTGTATCGGGGAGCAGACTTGAACTGCCGTCCGCCAGCTGGCGGATATGAATCCGATGCCGGATCGCCTCCAAATAAAAAAAGACCCGTATGAGGGTCTTAAAAGTGTATCGAGGAGCAGACTTGAACTGCCGACCTTCGGGTTATGAATCCGATGCTCTAACCAGCTGAGCTACCTCGACGGGGGCTGCAAAAGTAATCTATTTTTGATTTGAATTCAACTGTCATCTCCGTGTTGACACCGCCAGGCCCGGGCTAATGTAGTGGATCATTTCTTCGGTCATCGCTTTCAGGTCAAACGAAGGTCGCCAACCCCAGTCGTTCCGGGCCACCCTGTCATCAATAGATTCGGGCCATGAATCTGCAATGGCCTGTCTGAAATCGGGTTCGTATTCGATTTTGAATCCCGGAATCAGGGTCTTGATTTCCCGGGCTATTTCTGCGGGTGTAAAACTGATGCCGGCAAGATTGTATGAAGTACGCACTGATATTTTTGATTCCGGTGCTTCCATCAGCTCAATGGTTGCTCGCACGGCATCATCCATATACATCATCGGTAAGCGTTTATCAGCACGCAGAAAACAATTATATACTTCCCCTCTGATGGCTGAATGAAAAATTTCTATGGCGTAGTCCGTGGTGCCACCTCCCGGTAATGTCTTATAACTAATGAGGCCGGGATAACGAATACTGCGAACATCTACTCCATAACGGTGAAAATAATAATGACACCATTGTTCACCCGACAATTTGCTGATTCCATAAACGGTGGACGGAGCCGCATAGGCGTCCTGTGGACAATTTTCTTTTGGCGCATCCATTCCGAATACAGCAATACTGCTTGGCCAGAAAACTTTTTCAACACCTTCTTCCCGGGCTACTTCCAGCGTATTGATGAGGCTTTGCATATTCAGGTGCCAGGCCAACATGGGGTTTTTTTCGCCTGCAGCAGAAAGCATGGCAACCAGTAAATAAATTGATTTTACTTCATGACGGCGAACCTGCACACGAAGAATTTCCTTATCCATGATATCCAAAGGAAGAAATGGGCCCGTACCTTTCAGAAGATCGGCTTCTCTTTTGAGATCTGCAGCAATAATCGTTTCCCCGCCGAACTGCTGCCTGAGTGCCAGTGTCAGCTCCGTTCCAATTTGACCGGACGCTCCGATAACGAGAGTTTTGTTCATATCAGTTCAATGCAATGGAAAATTTTTGAGTTGCCGGCGGAAGGCACTGCTGATCATTACAAACCATAAACTCTACAGATCCGGTGAAATTTGTTTTTGCATTTGTTTTCAATTTCACTAATTGGACGAAATCCACTTTACCGCTAAAATATTTTACATCGACACCAAACACCGCTTCGTGTTTTTGAATCAGGCTGCCATTTTCTTTTACTGCCCCGTCGAGAGTATACAGCGGATTTTTTGTAAAACTGAATTTTGTCGGAACGGGACCGCCGTCCGGAGTAAATTGGGAATACGTATGCCAGGGATTATTCAGGTCAACATGAAAATGCAGCTCATACACATTATCTGAGACTTTTTTGGCTGAATATGTCCAGCTGTAGGGAACTCCGTTTTGTGACCTTGTAACGAAGGCAAATAATAAAAAAACGGCCAGAGAGAGTATTCGTTTCATATTCAAATGTACAGTTTAGGTTTCTGTATGCAGAAATCTAAAGCAAAATAAATTCCTAAATATGACAGACGTTTATAATGCCCAAGGCGAAAAGCTTAAACCACAAGGCAGTATATTTCAAATTAACAATATACCCTTAAACATGACAGTTTCAGGCCTTACATTTTGGGCTTTATACTTTTCTGCTGATGAAACAAAAACAGCAATCCATCGTGCATAGTCAGGGGCCAATTAATGGCCAACCTTTTCAAGGTATTATTCCGAAGATAATAAAGTGACTTAATCAGTCTTGTGGCGAAGATAAAAACATATTGCTATAGCAATAACAAAGGCGGTTGTAATCAGATTATTCCAGAATGCAGATTTTTTTTGGGCCCTTAAAGCGTCGTCATGACTGATCATTTCTTCCCGGATTTCACTTGAATAGCCACCTCTGGCCATAAAAGAAATTCCTTTGGGGGTTATTTCAAGTTCCAGTCCATTCTGTCCTACAAAGCAACGCACAAGACCATCTTCAAAAAGGATTTCCTGCAGGTTATGCAGTTCTTCTCCAAAGAATTCACCATATCGGTCATAGAATCCACCCATCCCGATGGCGGGCTGATCTTCAAATTCGTGCATCAGAAGGGAAAGTAAACCGTCTAATTTCTCATCCAGACCGGAGGTCTTGCTCGTTAACTGCATCGTTTGATCTGTTTAATACATATGTAAATGAATTCATAGGTATGGATCACAGATCGCAGGACCGTTAAACATTAGCCGAATAATGCTTATAAGGAAAGTGCGTAGACTAGGAGCAAATCGCTTCCCATAAAAGTAAAAATTATTTCATGAAATCAAAATATTTTTCAAATGATTTCGGGAATAAATCAGCGATTTATTTTTTACTATCTGCCTGTGTCTGAAACCCGTATCTGTACTGAATTCCAGGTCTTTTCCCGACAGGCCGGTGGTTATTAACAGGTTAAAGAACTGAATATCACTACCCGGTTTATGCTTTATTTGAAATAAATTGATTATGTCGTAATGCATCCCAATATTCCTTCCCATATCCTACAAAAATTTCGGTCCCTGCGGGAATATCTTCAATTGCGTCTATATACACTTTTAGTCCAATTGTTTCGTAAGCGGCATTGTTTTTCAATCCTTTTTTACGCTGTATTCCCCTGGCATCATTGGCGTATCGCGCAAGGGCTCTGCGATAAGTAAAAGCGTCCAGGACATGTTTACGATTGATAAAATAAATATATCCGTTGGTTCCGTTACGATGATTCACTTCCTTCCAGGTTGTAATTTTTCCTTTATACTCAATAATTCGTGACCCCTTCCGGATCAATTTGCGCGTAAATAAGCCGAGGCCACCCGATGGGATGGAAGATCTGTCGATATATAAATGCTTTGAAAGAAATGCCATGTTTGATTTGTAATTAAATGCTACCGCTTCTTCAGTTAAGTATAAATTATCATGCCCGACTCTCTAGACTCGCATGTGGTCAGGTAACCAGTGTACGATCAAATTTTTTATCTGACTCGCACTCAGATTTTCTTTTAGTGCACGTTCTACAAGTGTCGGTAATTCTTCGTCAGATGCAAAGCGCAGGGCCGCCAATTGTCTGAAACTAAGATTTGATTCAAGCGGTTCAAGTCTTTTACCTGTAACGACAAAATATCTAAACCGTAATTCCAATCTTATAATGCGGTCCTGATTTTTGAGGGAGTAATGTTGCCGCATCATAAAAGAAGACCAGCCAATGAAAATAAACAATGCGATGATGGCGCCCCATATTTCATGCTGATCCGGATGAAGATTGTACGCAACCACCGATGCTATCAACGCAATCAGTAGTAACGGATAAAAAATAAAATGATGCGTGGTATA
>DASSGT010000213.1:0-5096 GCA_035693345.1 Puia sp.
ATTATAAGGATATTCTGCTTTCCCGGCAAAACCAGGAAAACTGGAAGGCTTTCCATGATAAAAAGGTTCGGGAGGTCAGCATTCAAAGCATCGATGCCAATAATGAACAGACCCCTGATTTCACCTGTGTTCAAAAAGTAACATCGGATTTCAGCTCGATTTCGACTTTTACCAAATCCACCAATGTTCCTGCCTCCACCCTTACGGCCTTTTATGATCAGTCCGGAAAGATGGTCAAAACCGTTGATACCAGCGATACATATAAAAGCACGACGGATTACACATATAATGAGAACGGTCAGGTCAGCTTGATGCTGAATAATTCCGTCCAAACAGATAATCAAATCGTAACCACAGAAAGGCATGTGTGGACATATGACGGTACCGGTCTGAAAAAAATGATCAAAATAAAAGGAGATACCTACAGCACCTGGGTAAGTTTTGTAAAGGACGAAAAAGGAAACATTGTAGAAGAAAAACCGGTGCGGGGCGGGATAACACTGCCTTCGGTTTATTACTATTACGACAATGACGGAAGACTTACTGATATTGTCCGGTATAATCAAAAGGCCGGCCGGTTACTACCGGATTATGTTTTCGAATATAATTCCGGCCGTCTTTCATCCATGCTCTTTGTTCCTAATGGATCCAGCGATTATCAGCGCTGGATCTATGTCTATGATGCAAATGGTCTCAAAACGAATGAGACCTGTTATGATAAGAAAAGACAGGTGGTTGTGAAGATTCGCTATAGTTATACATTCTTCTAATTGTCAATTAATCAATGCATCGCTTCTGATAAGTCAACCTTCTGAGTTCTTCTTTTTACAAACAACACAAAGGGTATACAGGCCAGAAATATAAGACCGAGATAATAAAACACATCCATGTATGATAATACATTTGCCTGCGAGGTAACACTATAGTCCAATGCTTTATAGGCTGATTGAAGTGCAATATTGGGTTGCATGCCCCTGGCCATAAAGCCATGCTGCATAGCCTGCACCCTTGCTATGACAGCAGGATCATTCACATTCAATTTACTCACGAGCGTACTGCGGTGAAACATATTCTGACGCGCCATAAAGGTGGTGATCAGCGCCACACCAAATGATCCGCCGACCTGACGCATCATTCCCGTAAACGCCACACCCTGGCCAATTTCGGGCCCCTTCAACGTGCTCAGCGACAAACTGGTGATAGGTATAAATAACAGGGGCAAACCGACACCACGGGTAACGAGCATCCAGAAAAAGTTTTCTTCGGGAGTGCTATTCGTCAGGATAAAATATCCCCAGAAACAGAAAAAAGCGAAGACGAGCATACCCATGGAAACGAGGAATTGCTGAGGAACACCCTTACTGAGTACTACACCCATGACCGGCATCAGGAATGCCGTCGTGATAGCCGCCGGAACCATCAGCATGCCCGATTGAAATGCCGTCCATCCCAGTGTACTTTGTGTATATACCGGTATTATAAAAGTGGATCCATATAATCCAAACCCTAATAAAAATGTCAATATGGTACCCACCCGCAGATTACCATTTTTGAGGACGCGAAGATTTACGATTGGATTTTTATATGTCAGCTGACGCCAGATAAAGAAGAAGGCGCCCAGGAATGAAATGCAGGTCAACAGCACTATAACACTACTGGAAAACCAGTCATCATCCTGTCCCTTCTCTAATACATATTGAAGCGAACCTACAGAAATAGCCAACAGAACAATTCCTAAAAAGTCAATATCTTTTGTTGCACTTTTTGTTCCATAGTTCGGATTGCGTACGAACTGCAATGTTAGCAGGGTAGCAATCACACCTATGGGAATATTGATATAGAAAATATAAGGCCAGGAATAATTCTCAACGATGTATCCCCCTAATGGCGGACCTAATGTTGGGCCCACAATCACACCCAGTCCGTAAATCGCCTGCGCCATATTTCTTTTTTCTTTGGGATAGGCTTCTGTAATGATGGTCTGTGAAGTTGCCAGCAGAGCACCACCACCGAGTCCCTGCAGAAATCGGAATGCCACCAACTCCCAAATTCCATGGGCGTTACCACAGAGAAAAGAACAGATCGTAAAAATCATGATGGACGCAGCAAAATAATTCCGCCTGCCAAACTGCGTGGAGAGCCAGCTTGTCATTGGAATGATGATTACGTTTCCAATGGCATAAGCTGTAATTACCCATGCAACTTCTGTCAGTGTAGCACCCAGGTTTCCCCTCATATCGTTGAGTGCCACATTTACGATTGTGGTATCAATGATTTCAAGCAGCGTACAAATAATGGCGGTGATCGTAATGATCACGCGTCTTGAACCATATTCAACCAGTGAATCCTGAGAAAATGCTTGTGCCATAATATCTTATTCTGAACAACTAGTTGCCGATGTGAACATCCACATTTACATTCATACCCGCTCTTAAACGCCTCAACAAAGTATCCTGTGGATTACTGAATTCTATTTTTACCGGCAGCCTCTGAACAACTTTTACAAAATTGCCACTGGCATTGTCAGGAGGCAACAAAGCAAATGTTGCACCGGTTGCCGGTGAAAAGGAACCAACGGTGGCCTGGAATACGTGGCCCGACAAAGCATCCACTTCAACTTCCACCGGTTGTCCGATTTTAATTTTTCCCAACTGAGTTTCTTTGAAATTCGCGATTACCCAGAGACTTTGATCGAGCACAATACTGAATGTAGCTTGCCCTGCACTCAGAAACTGACCCACCTGTACATTTACCTTACTCGCCATACCGCTTTCCGGAGCAGTTAATACCGTATAAGAAAGATTTAGTCTGGCATCATCCACATCCACCTGACGTTGTTTGATGGTTGCGTTGGCAATACTTATTTGAGATGCTGTTGAAGCAGCTTGTGTACTCACGGCATTCGTAGCACTTGACGCCTGTTTCTTTTGTTGTTGTAAAATGACCAATTGTTTTTCAGCCAGTTCTTTTGCGGCCAGTTTGTCTTCATATTGCTGTTGTGTAACCGAGTGGTCTTTAATCAGATTGGCGTAACGATCGAACTCCTGCGTGGTTTGCCAGACAGAAACTTTTGCCCTTTCAATCTGGCCGTCGATGGCCAGGCTCGCGTACTCACTCGTACCGATATTTGAATGAGCGGCGGCAGAAGAACTTTTTGCAGACAGCAGGTTGCTCTCTGCTGTGGCAAGCGCTGCCTCAGCCTGCGCTAATTTTATCCGCTGATCACGATCATCCAATATCAGCAGGGTATCGCCTTTTTTTACAGTCTGATTATCGGTTACCCTTACTTCCCGCACATAACCGGAAATTCTTGGAATGATGGGACTGATATTTGCCGCGATCTGGGCATCGTCGGTTTCCTGATGTAATTGTGCATGATGCCATTTGGTGATACCAAACCAGGTACCAGCAACTACCAGAGCAATCAGTATGATCAAAAATACTTTGCTTCTTTTTGGTTTTTCAGCGGTTCCGCCATTCTCATTAGCTGTTGCCATAAATCTTGATAATTAAAATTTTATTATTTTATGTTCCTGGTTGTTGCCAAAACGCCTGCTCTTTCAAGTAATACATTATATGCCACAATGGCATCAGCTTTAGCAAGTTCCAAACTGATCTCACTTTGCAGCATCAGCACGTTTGCATCCAGCAGGTCGGTCACAGTGAGCAGACTGTTATCGTATTTATTTTTTACGATCTTATAATTCTCCCTGCCATTTTCAATGGACACCTGGCTGACTTCTATTTTTTTCTGTGCGGTCAGGAGCGCTTCGTAAGCCTGATTTATCTGACTCCTGATATTATCGTACAATTGTTCTTCATTTGCCTGGACCTCTGCAAGCTTGGCCTTTGCCTCGGAAACATGGGCATTCGTTTTCCATAGAGAAGAAACATTGTAAGAAAGTCCAACGCCAAACGTAAATGCATTTGTGATAGTAATAAAATCGGGAACATCCAGCGCAACATATCCACCCGTGAGCGAAAGGGAAGGGAAATAATCAGCTTTGGCTGTTTTGATACCGACCTCCGATGCCTGTTTCCGGTATCCGATTGCCTGCATATCCTTACGATTTTGCAGAGCCAGCTGTTCGTAGTCCTGAATGCTTTTAACGGAACCAGGATCTACCAGACTTGTCGAGTCCGGGATCAGAACGGTTGCTTCCGGAAGTCCCAGCATAATATTCATATTAACCATTGTAACCTTCAGATTATTTTCCACATCCGCCAGGCTTAATTCGATATTCGCTGTTTGTAATAAAGCTTTCAGTTTATCATTCCTCGCCAGCAGTCCGTTTTTCTCCAGGTTTGCAAAATCCACATCACGGGATCTGGACTGGGAAAGGTTTTGCTGGATAACACGAACATTCGCTTTCGCTTTGTACAAATTGCTGAATGCGTCAATAGTATTTAAGATCACAGCTTCCCGATCCTGATCTGCATCGAGCCTGGCAGCTTTCTCCAGAAATTCAGATGACCTGATTCCGTATTGTGTTTTAAAACCGGAAAAAACAGGCAGAGATAGATTGGCAAGGCCATAGGCCGCCTGGTTTACGGTGATGGGTTGACCCGGATTTGCCGGAGGGTGTGCCTGTACAATATTTGGCTGGGTTACCCGGAGATAAGAACCGCTGATACTCAAATCAGGCAGTTGCTTTTGTTTTGCAATCGTTGTGTTCGCCGAAGCCTGTTCAATTCTGGCGTGAGCCGCTCTCAGGGGTTTGCTGTTCTTGATACTCAAATCAATGGCTTCTTCCAATGAAATTCTCCTTCCGCTACTGTCCTGACCATACCCTGTAATGGATAAGATCAACAGTGGCGCCAATACCATTGCTGAAATAGTTGTTCTAAGATTCATGCGTTAAAATTGCTTTGTAAATATTCTTGATGTGCACAGACAGTCTTTTTTTTACTACCCGTTCAAACTCCTCATCTTTGAGGCCTTCCATATGGTGGTACGCCTTATAGAAATCCAGGTTTACTAAAGTGTGGGACACCGTGCCAATCAGGGTATTAGTCATCATGGGGATATCTATATTTTTTTTAAATAATCCCTTTTTCTGACCGAGCCGGATCAAATCGTTTATGTATTCAGAATT
>DASSGT010000214.1:0-6124 GCA_035693345.1 Puia sp.
GGGCCATGAGGATTCCAATACAGTGATACATTTTTCACCCTTTCAGGGCACCTGGGAAAATCTGAATTTCCATTCCGATTCCATCGTGCTCAGCAATCTCATTCATCCCAGAATAAAAATGAATGTGATGTCCGATTTTCAACTTGAGATGGTTAATGGTTTTCTGAAAGAAAATGAACTGGCTTTTACCCGGGGAACCGGAAAATTAAACCTCGCCTATAGTGGATCACTCGAAAAGCATTACGACAGTACCAGGCTTTTGACCGGAACCATCATCCTCGCAGATGCGGACTTTCATTATAAGCCCCGAAATTTTCATTTTGTTCCCGTCAGTGGGATTATCCGCTTTACCGGCAGGGATATGGACTTTGAAAACCTGGTACTTCATTCAGGCAGCTCTGATCTGACGATGAACGGGAAATTGAGAAGTATCTTTTATTTCATCAATCATCGCAATGAAAAATATTCACTGGACTGGAGCATTTCTTCCAACAAACTGAACCTGGATGATTTCAATAGTTTTCTGCGGCCGCAGAAAAAAACAGCTGTAGTCGAAAAAAAGAAATCCATAACTGACACAACGATATCAGAATACATTAGCCAGCTGACTTCATCAAATTTTAATATCAATCTGAAAGCCCGTCAGGTGATGTATAAAAAATTTGTTGTAGACAGTCTGCAGGCTGCCATATTGTTAAAAGAAAATGCTGTGAATTTTAGAAATGTAACACTGAAACATGGCAAAGGTAATATGTTTCTTCAGGGGTTTCTACAAAACGACAGCAGCTCCAATTCTTTCGGCCTGGAAACACAGATGAACAACATTAATGTGAGCAGTCTGTTTTACATGTTTGATAATTTCGGACTTCAGTCCATCACTGACAAAAACATCAGTGGCAACCTGAGTGCAAATATAAATATGGAAGGCCGGCTGACACCCAATGCACAACTTGTACAGGACGTATTTAAAAGCTCGATCCATTTCAACTTAAAAAATGGCCAGCTTTTACACTTCGCTCCGTTCGAACAGATACATCAAAAAATTCTGAAAAAAAGAAACCTGTCAGATGTCCGGTTTGCAGACTTGCATGATTCGATAGAAGTTCGTGGAGATAACATCACCATTAACCGGATGGAGATCCGGTCATCTGTATTGACCATGTTTGTAAATGGGATGTACAATATAAAAACGGGGCCTGACATGAGTATTCAGGTACCCCTCAGTAATCTGAAAGCAAATAAGGATTCCGTATTGGTCAACAAGGGTACAAAACAGAATCAGGGCATCAGTGTGCGACTGCGCGTGAGGCGTGGTACCAATGGCAAACTCGATGTGTCATGGGATCCATTCGACAAAGCAAACAAGGAAATGAATAAAAATGAAAGTCCTGATTTATAGCTGAAAGAATTATCTGCAGCCTGATCAGCCACCATCAATCAAAAAATAAATAATCATGAAAGCAAAAAGTGCTGTTTTCTTATTTTTAGTCCTGATCCTTTATCACTCTGTTAGCTGCGCCAATAACATTATAATTTCAAATAATAATACTTCCGACAGCTCCAGACTGCCACCGGTTGAAACCAAAGCGCCAAACAGTAATTATAAACCGGCATTTACAGGTCAGACAAGAATCGCCGGCGTAAGAACGACCACTCCATATAAGGTAGAAAAAATAGCGGAGAAACTGGGCTTTCCGTTCGCCATTGTAGCGATGCCGGATGGACGGTTAATGGTGACCATCAAATCAGGCTATATGGAAATTCATGACGCAGGGGGGAAACTGGTTAAGAAAATTACCGGCTTACCGGGTGTCGTATATGGCGGTCAGGGTGGATTACTTGACGTGGCTTTTGATCCAAACTTTGCCGTTAATAAATGGATGTATTGGAGTTATTCGGAAAGATATCAAAAGGGTAATATTACTGCTGTTGCCAAAGGGACGTTAAACGAAACCAGCGGCAAAGTTGAAAATGTATCGGTCATATTTCGAGCCCTGCCAGCCACCGGAGGCAACATTCAATATGGTTCACGATTGGTGTTTGACAAAAACGGATACCTCTTCGTAAGTGTGGGAGAAAAATATCTTCCGGAATCCCGGGTACAAGCGCAACAATTAAATTCATTGCTTGGCAAAATCGTACGGATAACGACCGACGGACAGCCAGCACCGGGAAACCCTTTTCTCAATGACTCATCCGCGAGGCCGGAAATTTATTCTTATGGACACCGGAATCCGGACGGCCTCGATATAAATCCGGTCACGGGCGCCTTATGGGAATCAGAATTTGGCCCACGCGGCGGTGACGAGATCAATATTATTCAGCCAGGAAAGAATTACGGTTGGCCGGTTATTACTTACGGCATCGATTATAGTGGCGAAAAAATGGGTGACGGTATTCAACAAAAAAAAGGCATGGAACAGCCCGTTTACTATTGGGATCCGGTAGTATCTCCCTGTGGTATTTGTTTTTACAAAGGCAATGCAATACCCGAATGGAAGAATAACCTGTTTGTTTCAGCACTCAGCGGACAGCATCTTGACCGGCTGGTAATTAAGAATAACAGGATCGTCGGTGAAGAAAGATTACTCACAGATGTAAATCAGCGCATACGCGATGTTACATACATGAACGATATTTTATATGCCATTACGGATGAAGGGGATATTTACCGGATAAGCAGGAATTAGAAATTGAAATTCATATCATCCACCTGATCAATATTCAAACAACCCCAATTGTCCTTCTTTTTTATTTGGATTGTTATTTGTTGACTGCCCGCTGAAGTTTGAAATACCCACGCCCAGCAGTCTTATAAATTTATCGCCGGGTTCTGTACCATCGAGTAATTTCCGGGCAGTTGTTGAAATGATATCTGCATCATCGACAGGATCCGGTAAAGACAGGTTCCGTGTGATTTGTTTAAAATCACTATACTTTATTTTTAGTGTAACGGTGCGTCCTTTCAGATTGTGGTGCGTGGCACGCCTGGCAACCGTGGCAGACAACGCATCGATGGCTTTATACATTTCTTCCGGATCAGTCAGGTCATAAGGGAAGGTATCTTCCGCGCTGATCGATTTTGTTTCGCGGTGCGGTTCCACTGCGCGATCATCTATTCCCCTCACAATATTAAAATAGAAGTTACCCACTTTGCCAAACTGTTTTGTCATTTCATTTTTTGTGAGTTTCTTTAAATCCGCTCCCGTATGCAAACCCATGCTTTTCATTTTTTCAGACGTGACCTTTCCCACGCCATGAAATTTTTCAACCGGCAGTTTTTCCATGAAACCCTCTATAGCAGAGGGGCCGATAAAAGCAAGACCGTCCGGCTTATTGATATCAGATGCCATCTTGGCAACAAACTTATTGATGGATACGCCGGCGGAAGCGGTCAGTTGTAATTCTTCACGGATGGCCTGTCTGATTTGTTTTGCAATATCAATAGCAGAACCCATATTGAGTTTATCAGTTGTTACATCCAGGTAAGCTTCATCCAGCGATAGTGGTTCTACCAGGTCAGTGTAACGATGGAAGATCGCGCGAATTTTTTCTGAAACATCTTTGTATGCTGCGAAACGTGGTTTTATAAAAATGGCAACCGGACAAAGACGCAGGGCCGTTTTTGAAGGCATGGCAGAACGCACACCGTACTTCCTGGCTTCATAGCTCGCCGTGGCTACCACTCCTCCGCGTCCCTTGGGCGAGCCGCCAACAATAATGGGTTTGCCTTTTAACTCAGGATTGTCACGTTGTTCAACAGACGCATAAAAAGCATCCATGTCTATGTGAATGATCTTGCGTATTGAATTTCCGGGCTCGGACATGCTGCCAGATTAAATCGGCAGGAAAGTTAGTTTTTTTGTTTTACACGCTCACCCATGCATCGAAACGCAAACCTCAAGCGCTGTAATGATGTACTGCAATCCCTCCCGGGAAAGTTTTTACGTCGTTCAATTTCAGGTAAAGCGGTATTTCGAGACCGGTGAAGATGGGTAACCCGGCGCCCAATGCCACAGGATGGATGGCCAGCACGTATTCATCGATGAGACCCGTTGCTATAAGACTCCGCATAAATCCCGCGCCGCCAATGGCTACGATCGGATTACCCTGTCCTGCTTTGAGTTCCCTGATCCCTTCGGCAAGATCACCGTTGAAAACACGCGCCCCGGCCCAGGAGGCCTCTGCCGCCGACGGATTCGACGGCGGCACAAATCCGGCATATCCATTTTTTGAAAAGACGGCCTTGGGGATCTCGTTCATCGGTGCGGCAAAGGGCCCGGAAGCCGTCGGCCAGTAATTAGCCAGCATCTCAAAAGACTTCCTGCCCATGATGATCATCCCTGCCTCCCGGGTTTGCCCGACGGACCATTCCTTTGAACTTTCATCCGAACTCTTGAAGACCCAGTCATTCTCACCGTGCGGGCCGCCTACAAAACCATCGGCCGACATCGACATCTTCATCATCAACTTCCGCATAACAACGAATTTTAATTTTAATAAATCTTTTATTTGGTGACGACCAGGGAAAGAAAATATTCGTCGAGATTTTTCAAGCCCATAGCTAAACCTTCCTTATATCCGACCGCGATGAATTTTTCAAGTTGGGCAAGGTCAGCCATTTTCTTTTCCATGTGAAACGTGGTTTTACCGGCCCCTGCTTTGAAAGAGTTTTTTGTTATGGAAAAAGTAAAGCCGGAATTGACAGGATTTCCATTCTCATCGGCAAAGAAATTCTTTGTGGTGAAACTGGATTTCGGCTGGATTTCGATAAACTCTGCCAGACTCCAGCCCAGGGCGACATTCTCAGCCGACATCATCGCATATAACCAGCGACCACCTACACGGAAATCCATTTCCTTTGTCTGTACACGTAATGGTTTAGGGCCCATCCACTGATCCAGTATTTCCGGTTTTGTAAAAGCATCCCAAACGAGATCGAGGTCGGCGGCGAACTCCCGCGTAACATGTATCGTTGACGTGGCTTTGTCGACCGTGAAATCAAATAGCAGGTTCATTTTTTCTTGTTTTTTATGGTGAATAATACTTGATCGAGTTGCTCGAAGCTTTTTTCCATAATCTTCCGGAACTGGTCCAGCCAGATATCGATTTCTTTCATTTTATCGATTTTCAGTTCATAATAGATTTCCCGGCCGTCCTGTTTTTGGGCCAGGAGTTCACACTCGGACAGGATACGTAAATGTTTGGATATGGACTGACGGGTGATGTCGAAGTGCTCTGCAATGGCATTGGGGGTCATGGCATGTACGGCGATCAGCACCAGGATGGCCCTTCGGGTAGGGTCTGCAATGGCTTGAAAAATGTCGCGTCTCATGATAACAATTTTATAAGAAGCCGATCAGTTGCAAATATACGTGCAACCGTTTGGCTTCTCAAAATTTATTTTTGCACAGTTCAAAGGAACAGTCCGGCTACCGGATACTCTGTCAACTAAAAAAACACTTATTTCCCCTTGGTCTCCAGCGCAATGGGAACCGTTTCAATGAGCTCAAGTGATTGAACCATATCCTTTGTAGTCTGCTTATACAACAGAAAATGAGCAGTCTTTAAATGTGACTGGTAGGCATCCTGACTGGCGTAGATTTCAAAAACAGTCACATGTGTCGGGTGATTTTTTTCATACACGGCATACAAGGTAATGACCCCGGGTTCAACACGTACCGCTGTTTCCGCATGGATTTTGAGTGCAGCCTTATAGTTTTCGAGTTGCGCCGAATCTATTTGCAGTTTCGCAATACGGACAACCAGATGATTATCCTGCGCATCCGAATGATTATTGAGTACTACCGTCATAATAAAGACTAAAAAAATAAATGAGTAAAGTTTTAGTTTTTGCATATAACCGGAATAATTGTTTTCGAAGGTACAATCCTTTAATTCAGAGTGCCAAATCACGAATATGATCTAAAATAAACCGCTCAGGCTTTTTTTTGATCCATTCGTCTCAAAAAAGGCAGGTTTAGTCGCAATTTGGAATAGATTGAATACCTGATTGATAATTTCGGGTTATAAATCATCCTTCATAAAAAGTATCAGACATGAAAAAAGCTATTTATCCGTTCTTGGCCGGGTTACTTATGATTGCTTCCTCTTTCACCCTGCT
>DASSGT010000215.1:0-5235 GCA_035693345.1 Puia sp.
AAATTATCGATCGTATCACGCGGCGAAGTAGCCCAACTGACTGATACCATCAATGAAATGATTGATACGCTGGCTGTATTTGCAGATCAGGTAACATCCGTTGCCCGTGAAGTGGGTGTGGATGGAAGACTGGGTGGACAGGCCAGTGTACCAGGAGCTTCCGGTACCTGGAAGGACCTCACGGAAAATGTGAATCAGCTGGCTGAAAATTTAACCACGCAGGTGCGTGCGATATCTGAAGTGGCATCTGCTGTTACAAAAGGAGACCTGACGCAAATGATTCGTGTGGAAGCAAAGGGTGAAGTGGAAGAATTGAAGGACACGATCAACCAGATGATCGCAAATCTGAAGGAAACAACCCTGCTTAACCAGGAACAGGACTGGCTGAAATCGAATCTCGCAAAATTCACGCAGATGCTCCAGGGACAGAAGGATCTGAATACCGTAACCCGGAGGATACTTTCTGAACTGGCTCAGGTGGTGAATGCGCAACAGGGTATGTTCTATATTTTCGAGCAGGATGAAAACCTACAGAATCAGCACCTGAAATTATTTGCGGCCTATGCCTATGATAAGGAGATGATTATTAAAAAAGAGATTTCTCTGGGTGAAGGATTGGTTGGACAATGTGCACTTGAGAAAGAAAGAATTCTCTTAACGAATGTTCCGGAAAATTATATCAAGATCAAATCCGGTTTGGGCAACTCCTCCCCTGTCAACCTGATTGTTTTGCCCGTATTATTTGAAACTGAAATCAAAGCGGTCATAGAGCTCGCCTCCTTCGAACCATTCAATGAAACACATCTGGATTTTCTGAGTCAGTTAACGGAAAGTATCGGGATCGTATTGAATACAATTGAAACAAATTCCAGAACAGAAGAACTGCTGGAACAATCCCAGTCCCTGACAGATGAACTGAGAAGAACAAATGAAGAACTGCAGGACAAGGCCCACCTGCTCGCCAAACAAAAAGAAGAGGTGGAAGACAAGAACAATGAAGTGGAAGAGGCAAGAAAATCACTCGAAGAAAAAGCGGCCCAATTACAATTAACTTCGAAATATAAGTCAGAATTCCTGGCGAATATGTCTCATGAACTGAGGACTCCGCTGAATTCGCTGCTCATTCTTGCGCAACAATTATTTGAAAACAGGGAAGGTAATCTGTCCGAGAAACAGGTTCGTTATGCCAAGACTATTCATAGCTGCGGAGATGACCTGATCCAGCTGATCAATGACATTCTCGACCTTTCAAAAATTGAATCCGGATATATTTCCACAGACTTCATCAAGGTTAAACTGAATGAGATTACATCTTTTGTTGAGACAACATTTAAACATGTATCAGAAAGCAAAAATCTTCGTTTTGTCATTGACCTGGATGAAACCCTGCCTGACAGTCTGGAAACTGACATACAAAGACTGAATCAGATATTAAAAAATCTGCTTTCAAATGCATTCAAATTCACGGAAAAAGGAGAAGTGAGACTTCATATTTATGAAGCAAAAAGAAACTGGAAACAGACAACCACCAGTCTGGACAACGCAAAAAAAGTTGTTGCATTTGAAATCAGGGATACTGGTATTGGAATTTCGAGGGACAAACAAAACATCATTTTTGAAGCCTTTCAACAGGCTGAAGGATCTACAAGCCGGAAATATGGTGGTACAGGGCTTGGCCTTTCCATCAGTCGCGGGTTGGCGGATTTGCTGGGTGGTTCAATCGAACTGGAAAGCGAAGTGGGCCACGGGAGCCGGTTTACTTTGTTTCTGCCATTGGAATACAATCCTACCCATGTCAAGAAAGAAAAACAAAGCAGCCTGACGATCAGCGAATATAAATTGCTTACACAGGATAGTGATGAATCAGCCATTCAGTCGGTTCCCACAGTCAAACTTCCTGAGTCCAGGGAATTGGATGTCATAAGTGAAATCATAAATGAAACCGGGGACGACAGGAATATTATTAACGACAGTGATCAGGTAGTATTGATCATCGAAGACGACATCCGGTTTGCAAGAATCATCATTGAAAAGGCACACGAAAGAAATATGAAAGCCGTGGTCGCGACCGGCTTCTCAGATGTATTCACACTCGTCAATAAATTTGATCCTGTTTCAGTGACACTCGACGTGAAACTACCGGATGCCAGTGGCTGGCGTATCCTGGACCTTTTTAAAAATGATATCAATTTCAGACATATTCCGGTACACCTGATATCCGGGGAGGAAAACAAATTGCTGGGAATGCAAAGAGGTGCCAGAAGTTTCAGTCTGAAACCTTTGAAGAATGAGGCACTCGATATATTGTTCGATGATATCCAGAATTATCAGAGCCGGCATCCAAAAAAACTTCTGCTGATAGAGGATAACGAAATCGAATCTTCCACAATCGCCAATTTACTGGAGAATCCGGGACAAGTCGAAATTCGGATTGCTTCGACCGGCCAGGAAGGACTGAGGCTGCTGAGGGAAAACGCCTATGATTGTATTATCGTGGACTATATGCTGCCTGATATTCCCGGAATGGAAATCATTATTGAATTAAATGAAATTAAAAAGCTCCAGATTACGCCCATACTCATTTATTCAGCAAAGGATTTCACTTCAAGGGAAAAAACCCAGTTAAAGCAATACGCAAACAGAATACTCCTGAAAGATCTGAATTCAATGGACCTTCTGTTCGAGGAAGTCGTCATGCATCTGCATCTGAATCATAAAGATCTGTTACCTGAACAGAGGAAGATCATAGAAAATTTAAGATCCAGGGAAGATATATTAACCAATAAAACGGTGCTGATCGTAGATGATGATGTCAGGAATCTTTTTGCACTTACAACAGCGTTTGAAAGATATAACATGAAAGTGGTGACGGCTGAAAGTGGCCAGGAAGCCATCGATATTTTAAGTGAAGGCAAACACGTGGATATGATGCTGATGGATATCATGATGCCGGCCATGGATGGTTACGAAACAACCCAGAAAATAAGAAGGGAACATAAAAACAATAATCTGCCGATTATTGCGGTAACCGCCAAGGCAATGAAAGGTGACCGTGAAAAATGTATTGATGCGGGTGCCTCTGACTATATTACGAAACCGGTTAAAATTGATCAGTTATTATCCCTGATGCGTGTATGGCTTTACAAATAAATCCAGATGAAAACATTTGAGTCCGAAATTTCAGTCAGGGCGAACCGGTCTGCGTATGATGCGAAAATTCTCGTCGTGGACGACCGTGAAGACAATCTGCTGTCCATCGAGAGCATTCTTGAAAAAGAAGGATATCATATTTTCAAAGCCAATTCAGGAATGGCGGCATTAAAGCTGCTTTTAAAAGACCAGGATTTTTCCCTGATTTTAATGGACGTACAGATGCCACAGATGAATGGCCTTGAAACTGCTCATCTTATATATGAAAGGGACAGATTAAAACACATTCCCATCATTTTTATTACGGCACATCGCTATGGTGAGGATCTCATGTTCAAGGGATTTAAGATGGGTGGCGTCGACTACATTCATAAACCGGTGGATCCAGCACTCTTAAGATTTAAAGTTGGCGTGTTTGTGGAATTGTATCACAAGACCAAAGAGCTGATTATCCAGGAAGAAAAACTCAGATCAACCAATTCTAATCTTGAATCAGAAATTGCAGAAAGAAGAATATCAGAAGAACGTATAAACCTTTTAAATCAGCAACTCGTTAAAAACAATGAAGAATTACAACAGATAAATCATGAACTGGATCGTTTTGCATTTGTCGCATCACATGACCTGCAGGAGCCGTTGAGAAAAATATTAATATTTAACGATTTGATCAGCAACAGCCTTGAATCAGCTGACAAGGAAACGATTCGTGCACATCTGGACAAAATAAAAAAAGCTACGGGTCGCATGCAGGTTCTTATCAACGATCTCCTGGCCTATTCGCGTCATATCCAAACGGTCGATCACTTTGAAATGTGTGATTTGAATGAACTCTTAACGGATGTTATCTCCGACCTTGAGATAGACATAAAAAAGTCTAATGCAACGATCAATCTGGAATCCCTGCCGTCATTAGTTGTGATTCCGACGCAAATGAGACAACTGTTCCAAAACCTGATCAGTAATTCTATCAAATTTGCAAGTCCCGGAATTTATCCGGCCATCCGGATCTGGAGCGAGAGTGTAGAGCCCGCAAATCATTCAGATTTACCGCCGGGCGTATCGCGCATGTATAAAATTATGATACAGGACAATGGTATCGGCTTTGACCAGAAATTTGCCGAAGATATTTTTATCGTATTCAAAAGGCTGCATAGCTATCATCAGATAGAGGGAACCGGTATTGGCTTATCGATATGCAAAAAAATTGTTGAGCTTCATCGCGGTGAAATAAGGGCAGAGAGTGCACCCGGAAAGGGTTCTTTGTTTGTCATCAGTCTCCCGGATTATGTCAAAAGCTGAAAGCGTAAAGCATAATGCGTAATGCTTTGTGATCTTCTCGTAGTAGTCATAACCTTAAAAATATATTTGCTTTAAGCTTTCCGCTTTACGCCTTCAGCTTTTATTATCTTTAACAAAAAAAATCAATGCATTTTGATACAGTTTCCATTCACGGTGGACGCCCCGACGACCAGATTGGCTCCGTGATGAGTCCGATTCATGTTACAACCACGTTTGAGCGGGATGAAGCCGGAAATATAGGTGGAAAGGGATATGTATATACGCGTTGGGATAATCCAAACCGAAGACAACTTGAAACCAAACTGGCATTACTGGAAGGTGGTGAAGAAGCTTTCGCATTTCCTTCAGGCATGGCATCAGCCATGGCCCTCGCCCAAACCGTACTGGAGCCGGAAGCACATCTTATTATACCGGATGATTGTTATCATGGAATAGCACATCTTGTAAAATCCATGCTGCCCAAATGGAAGATAACTTATACCGAGGTTGATATGGCAGATGCAGAGGCGATTGAAAAAGCCATTCAAAAAAATACCAGGCTGATTATTATTGAAACGCCATCCAATCCGATGTTGAAAATAACGGACATCGCAGCGGTTTGTAAAATTGCAAAATCAAAAGATATTCTCGTTGGCTGTGATAATACCTGGACTACGCCACTGATTCAAAGGCCTTTCGAATTGGGTGCCGACCTTGTCTTCCATTCTTCAACCAAGTTTTTTGGTGGCCATTCCGACGTACTCGGTGGTTGTATTATTGTCAAAAAGAAAAATGAATTGGCGGCAA